>DATLZL010000282.1:0-5972 GCA_035574035.1 Binatia bacterium
ATGGCGCCCATCTCGCCGGGGTGGAGGAGCCCCACCGTCGCCGTGCCGCCGGCGCGGGTCGGCGTCCCGACGAGGGCGCGGTCGCGAGGCGATTCCGGCGCCGTCATGCGACGCGGATGACGCCGTCCTCGACGGCGTCGAAGCGCTTGGCCACGGCCGGGTCGTGGCCGGTGACGATCAGGCCCTCGCGCCCGGCCAGGGCGTGGATGGTCTCGAAGGCGTCGAGCATCTCGGGCAGGCTGGTGACGATCTGCACCGGCTGCCGGGTCTCCACGTTGCGGTAGAAGTGCGAGGCGTCGGAGGTGAGCACGACCCGCCCTCGCGCCGTCTCCACGGTCACGATCTGCAGCCCCGCGGTGTGCCCGCCCACGCGGTGGACGCGGATGCCCGGCCGGACCTCGTGGTCGCCGTGCAGCACGCGCACCCGGCCGGCGTAGATCAGGTCCACCAGCGCCGACAGCGCGCCCACGTTGGCCGACTGGCGGAAGGCCGGCGAGCGCCCGTAGGGCCCGGTCCAGAACGCGACCTCGTCGCGCTGGACCCAGAACTCGGCGGCCGGAAACAGCGGGTGGCCGGCCCAGTGGTCGTAGTGCAGGTGGGTGACGATCGCCAGCGGCACCTCGGCCGCCCGGACGCCCATCCGCTCCACCACCGCCGCCGGCGAGACGTACCGGCGCATGCCCCGGGCCCGCGCCTCGTCCTCGGGGAAGCCGGTGTCGACCAGGATGGGCTCCGGGCCGCCCAGGATCAGCCAGACGTAGTAGTGGAGCGTGAGCGGGTCGTGCGAGGTCTCCCGGTAGAAGAACTGGCAGGCGGTGGTGTCCCGCTCGGCGTACTTGAGCGCGTAGACCTGGTACATGGGCGTGCTCACGGATAGTTCGAGAAGTCCACGGCCTTCTCGGTGATGAACTCCAGCAGCGCCGGCCGTCCCTCGCGGGTGGCGGCGACCGCCCGCTCGATGGCCGGCCGGATGTCGTCGGGCTCGGTGACCCGCTCGCCCCAGCCGCCCATGGCCCGGGCGAAGTCGGCGTAGTGACCGCTGATGTCGGTCGAGCGGTACTTCTCGGTCGCCACCTTCATCACCTTGATCTCGATGGCCATCGAGAAGTTGTTCAGGAGCACCGACAGGATCGGGATGCGCTCGCGGACGGCCGTCTCGAAGTCCATGCCGGTGAAGCCGATGGCGGCGTCCCCCCAGACGTTGATGCAGAGCCGGTCGGGGCGGGCGAGCTTGGCGCCCATGGCCAGGCCCAGGCCGTAGCCGAGCTGGGTGGACTTGCCCCAGCCGAGATAGGAGAGCGGCTCGACCGACTCCCAGAACGGCGAGAGCTGGTCGCGGGGGCTGCCGGCGTCGTGGGTGATGATCGTCCGGGCCGGGTCCACCGTGTGCAGGAGCTCCCAGATCACCCGGTAGGGCGAGAGCGGCTTGGTCTTGGCGGTGAGCCGCGGCATCCACCGCCCGAGCCACTCCTCCTTGACCCGCCGGATCTCGGCCGCCACTGCCGGGCCGCGCCCGCGCAGCCCCCCACGCAGCCGGTCGCGCACCTCGGCCAGCAGCGCGTCCAGGGTGAGGCCGGCGTCGCCGACCAGGGCCAGCCAGGCCGGCACGTCCTTGTTGATGTCGGCCGGGTCGAGCGTGGCGTGGATGATGCGCGTCCCCTTCGGCATGGCCACGCCGTAGTTGGTGGTCGAGAACGAGCAGCCGATGCCGAGGATCAGGTCGGCCCGGTGCAGGAAGTGGTGGACGGTGGCCGGGATCGAGCGGCCGCCCGAGCCCAGCGCCAGCGGGTGGTTCTCGGGGAACGCGCTCTTGCCCTGCAGGCTCGTCGTCACCGGCGCCTCCAGCAGCTCGGCCAGCTCCCGGAGCTGGGGCCAGGCCTGGGCGTAGTGCACGCCCTGGCCGTCGTAGATCACCGGCCGCTCGGCGGCCACCAGCGCCGCCGCCGCCCGCGCCACGTCGGCCGGGTCGGGGGCCGTGCGCAGGCGCGGCGCCGGCGTGTAGGTCCACCCGTCGGGAACCTCGGCCTGCAGGACGTCGGTCGGCAGCTCGACCAGCACCGGCCGCGGCCGGCCGTTGCGGACCTGGGTGAACGCCCGGCGGAGCGCGTCGGGGACCGTCTCCGGCAGCACGACCTGCTCGGCCCACTTGGTGACGTGCTGGTAGTTGAGGAACGAGGAGAAGTTGGGCGGCAGGTTGAGCAGCCGCCGCGGGTAGCCGGCCGGCAGCACCACGATCGGCACCGAGTCGGCGTAGGCCTGGGCCACGGCGCCGAACGAGTTCTCGGTGCCGGGGCCGTGCTGCATGGCGAAGACGCCGATGCGGTGCCCGGAGGTCACCCGGCTCACGGCGTCGGCCATGTGCAGGCCGGTCCGCTCCTGGCGCACGATGATCGTGCGGATGTCGGCCTCGGCCGCCGCCTCGATGATGGGGTTGACCGGGTAGCCGATCAGGAACTGCACGCCCTCGCGCTTGAGGATCTCGGCCACGACCGCCGCCGCCTTCACGCCCGCATCTCCTTGAACACCCGCGAGGCCACCAGCAGCCCGTCGCGGGCCAGCGGGGCGCCCACGTAGCCGATCAGGTGCAGCAGCGCCTCGGTCAGCTCGTCCTCGGTCCAGCCCTGCCGCCGGGCCATGCGGAGGTGGATGGCCAGCTCGTCCTGGCGGCCGGTGGCGGCGTCGGCGATCACCGTGACCAGGGTCCGGGTCTTGAGGTCCAGGCCCGGCCGGGTCCAGAGCGTGCCGAACACCGCCTCGGTGGCGACGTCGATGAACTTCTGCATGATGGGGTCGGCGTAGGTCGTGCGCTGCGCGCGCTCGACCCAGTCGTCGCCGAGCAACCGGCGGCGCATCTCGGCGCCCTGGCGGTAGCGGTCGGTGTCGGTCATCGGTTCCTCCGAGCCTCGGATCAGAACACGGCCAGCGGGTTGACGGGCGAGCCGGTGCCGCCCTCCACCCTGAGCGGGGCGATCACCAGCAGGAACTCGTCGCGGCCCTCCTCGCGGCAGGCGTCGGCCAGCGGTTCCAGCAGCGCGTTGTCGAGCAGGGCCACGCCGTAGGCGAACAGCGCGGCGTGCACGGCCCACGGCACGTCGTAGCCGATGGGCAGGTGGTCGAGCATGTCCCAGACCAGCACCGCGACGTCGTGGTCGCGCAGGAAGGGCAGGCAGGAGATGTGCAGGCCGGGGCGGACGTTGGGGCCTCCGCCGAACGGGCGGCCGTAGGGCGTGTCGGGGTGGTCGGCCTGCCAGCGCTCGCGCCCGCAGTAGACGGCCACGGCGTCGCCGGGCTCGAGCCGGAGGTTGCGGGCGCGCAGGATCTCCTCCAGCTCCCAGCCGTGCACCGGCGTGTCCTGGGTGACGTACCGCACGCCGCGGTGGCGCGGGACGTCGAGCAGCACCCCCCGGGTCAGGATGCCCTCGCTCCAGTGCTCGACCGAGCCGAAGGCGGCGCCGTCGAAGGTGATGGCCTGCCGGGGGTCGCGCCCGTTCCACATGCCGTGCTCGTCCCAGGTGTGGCAGAGGGCGTCGAGGTGGGTGGAGGCGACGCCGTGGTAGAAGATGCCGTAGTAGTCGGCGGCGAAGCCGCCCCGCCCGCGGGGCAGCGTGCGCATGTAGTGCTGGGCCGGGAAGTAGTTGTTGAGCCCCGGCTCCTTGGGGAAGGGCCGGCTGAGCGAGACGCTGCGCCCCGAGCGCACCAGCCGGGCGGCGGCCGCCCGCTTGGCCGGCGTGATCAGGTTGATGGCGCCGCGCTGGTCGTCGGCGCCCCAGCGTCCCCAGTTGCGGCGGTCGGTCAGCCAGGACTTCACCTCGGCCTCGGTCGGCAGGCGTCGCTCGGTCATAGCGGCGTCCCTGGAATCAGCGCGGTGTCCTCAGATCGGAAAGCGCGGCCGGAACACCCGGCGGATCAGGTAGGGGTTGGCGCCCAGGTGGTAGAGGGCGTGGATGTCGCCGGCCTTGAGGGCGGCCCTCTCCTCCTCGCTCAGCGGGTAACCCGCCAGGTCCTCGTCGGTCAGCCGCTCGCGGGTGGCGTGGGTGCGGGCGATGGCGGTCAGGCACTGGTTGAGCCGGTACGAGACGCGGATCACGGGTGCACCCAGACCGCGGCGCAGCCGGTGATCCACTCCGGCACCGGCTCGTAGGCGAGCACCTCGCCCTTCCAGCCCGGCACCGCGCCCAGCAGCGCCAGCCAGTTGCGGATCTCCTGGCCGCCGTTGCCCCCGTCGCGCTCGATGTCCTCCCAGGTGAGCCGGAGCAACGGCTCCAGGTCGGCGCGGGCGACGTGGTCGAGCACCCAGTGGTCCCAGTCGGCGTTGATCCGTCCCGTCTCCGGCGTGCCCACCCAGTGCGAGATGCCGCCGGTGGCGACCAGGGCGACGCGCTCGCCGGTCGGTCGCGACTCGATGAACCGCCGGACGAGGGCGCCCAGCGCGTGGCAGCGCCGGGGCCGGGGCAGGGGCGGGGCCGCGCAGTTCGTGTAGACGGGCGCGATGGGCACCGTGCCCCCCGGCGTCAGGAAGTAGAGCGGCACCGAGAGCTCGTCCCACGACTCGATCTCGTAGGAGTAGGCCGGGTCGAAGCCGGCGTCCAGGGCGGCCTCCAGCAGGGCCAGCGACCACTCCGGCCGGCCGGGGATCCGGCGGGCCGGGATCCGGAGGAACCGCGCCCCGCCCGGGCTCGGGGCGTCGTAGGCCTCGGCCAGCCCGATGCAGAAGGCCGGCATGTTGCTGTAGGGGAAGTTCTGCAGGTGGTCGTTGACGAACATGACGATCAGATCGGGTTGGGCGGCGGCCAGGCGCCGGCCGACCTCGTGGAGGGCGGCGTGCAGGCGCTCGCGCTGCTCGGGGCGGGCGATGTCGGGGCGGTTGGTGATCAGCGGCGCGTGCGAGGTGAGCGCGGCGGCGACGATCTCAGCCATGGGCACCTCCCGGCCTCCAGCCCTCCGGGCCTCCAAGAGTAGTAAAATCCCGGCCCATGCGCCTCGGATACTTTGCCATGCCCCTGCACCCGCCCGGCTCCGACCCCGCCCGCACGCTGGAGGAGGACCTCGAGCAGCTGGCCCTCCTCGACGCCCTCGGCTACGAGGAGGCGTGGATCGGCGAGCACTTCACGGCCGAGTGGGAGCCGATCCCGTGCCCCGACCTGTTCATCGCCCGGGCCCTGGGCGTCACGCGGCGGATGGTCCTGGCCACCGGCGTGTCGTGCCTGCCCAACCACAACCCGCTCATGCTGGCCCAGCGCATCGCCCTGCTCGACCAGCTGGCCCGCGGGCGCTTCTACTGGGGCGTGGGCTCGGGCGGCTTCCCGGGCGACTTCCAGCTCTTCGGCTTCGACCCCAAGAGCGGCGAGCAGCGGGAGGCCACGCGCCAGGCCCTCGACCTGATCCTCCGCCTCTGGAACGACCCCGAGCCCGGTCTCTACGAGTCCCGGTGGTGGCGCTTCCGCATCCCGGAGCCGCGGCAGGACATCGGGCTCCGTTTGCACCTGCGCCCCTACCAGCGGCCGCACCCGCCGATCGCGGTGGCCGGCGTGTCGGCCGCCTCGGAGACGCTCGGCATGGCCGGCGAGCGCGGCTACATCCCGATGAGCATCAACTTCGTGCCGCCGCGGCTGCTGCGCACGCACTGGCAGTCCTACGCCGAGGGCGCCGCCCGGGCCGGCCGGCCCGCCGACCGGACGAAGTGGCGCATCGCCCGCGACGTCCTGGTGGCCGACACCGACGCCGAGGCCCGGCGCCTGGCCCTCGAGGGGCCGCTGGCCCGGGACTACGTGGACTACTTCCTGCCGCTGCTCCGGACCATGCGCGGCTGGGAGATCATCAAGACCGACCCCGAGATGCCCGACTCGGCGGTGACGCCCGAGTACCTGGCCGACCACATCTGGATCGTGGGCGACCCCGACACGGTGGTGGCGCGGCTCAAGACGCTCGACGACGAGGTCGGCGGGTTCGGCACGCTGCTGGTCATCGCCCAC
>DATLZL010000283.1:0-5482 GCA_035574035.1 Binatia bacterium
GACTGCAGTCCAAGCGGCATCTCGCCGATCTCGTCGAGCAGGAGCGTGCCGCCGTTGGCGCTCTGGAAGAGCCCCCGCCGGGTCTCGGTGGCGCCGGTGAAGGCCCCCTTGCGGAAGCCGAAGAGCTCGGACTCGAACAGCTCGGCCGGGATGGCCGCGCAGTTGACGGCCACGAAGGGCTTGTCGCGCCGCGGCCCCGAGAAGTGGATGGAGCGGGCCAGCAGCTCCTTGCCCACCCCCGTCTCACCGTAGATCAGCACCGTCGTGTCCAGCTCGGCCACCGAGCGCAGCAGCTCGAACACCTCCTGCATGGCCGCCGAGCCGGCCACGACGTTCTTCAGCGTGAAGCGCTCCTGGTTGCGCCGCAGCGTGGCCCGGCTGGCCGCCCGCAGCTCCTGGAACTCGATGGCGTGGCGGACGACCATCAGCACCTCGGCCGCCTCGAACGGCTTGACCAGGTAGTCGGCGGCGCCCAGGCGCATGGCCTCCACCGCCGACTCGATCGTCCCGTAGGCGGTCATCACCACCACCGCCAGGTCGGGGTGGTCGGCCCGCACCCGCCGCACCAGCTCGACGCCGTTCAGACCGGGCAGCCGCTGGTCGGTGAGGACCAGGTCCACGTCGTCGCCCTTGAGCAGGTCCACGGCGTCCTCGCCGCTCGGCGCGGTCAGGACCTCGTAGCCCGCCACCTCCAGCGTGCGCTGGAGCGGGCGCAGGAAAATCTCGTCGTCCTCGACGATCAGGATCCGACGCTTCATGGGCTCCCTCATCCGACCCGGAGGGCGGCCGGCCGCATCGCCCGCGGGATCACCAGGCGCAGCGTCGTCCCCCGCCCCGGGGCGCTGTCGATCTCGATCTCGCCGCCGTGCAGGTCCATGATCTTCTTCACGATGGCCAGGCCGAGGCCGGTGCCGGTGGGCTTGGTGGTGAAGAACGGCAGGAAGATCCTCTCGCGGTGTTCCGGGGCCATGCCGACGCCGTTGTCGGAGACCTCGACCACCGCCGCCGGTCCCCGGGCGTACAGGCGCACGTCCACCCGGCCCTCGCCCCGGCGCTCGGTCGCCTCGAGCGCGTTCTTCATCACGTTCGTCACCACCTGCCGCAGCCGGGGTCCGTCCACGGCCGCCACCAGCTCGCTGTCCAGGCCCCGGGCCGTCACCCGCACGCCGCGGCAGGCGCCCTCGGCGGCGAAGGCCTCCACCACCGGGGCCAGGATGCGCCCCAGCGGGTACTCCTGCACGTCCAGCCGGGTCTCGCGCGCGTAGTCGAGCAGCTGGGCCACGATGCCCTCGATCTCGGCGATGCCGGACAGGATGGAGTCGGCCATCTCGCGGGGGATGCGGCCGCCGTCGAAGTCGGCGGAGGCGAGCAGGCGGGTGGCCATCTTGATGCCGCCCAGCGGGTTGCGGATCTCGTGGGCGACCCCGGCCGCCATCTCGCCCAGCGAGGCCAGCGTCTCGCGCTGGATCAGGCGCTGCTGGGTCGCGACCTGCTCGGTGAGGTCTCGCAGCACGCCCACCGTGCCCAGCACCCGGTGCTGGGCGTCGAAGACGCAGGAGACGGCCAGGTGGGCCGGGAAGCGCTGGCCGGCCCGGGTGAGGCCGTGCACGGCGCCGCGCCAGCCGCGGCCCTCGGCCACCGCCTGCTGGATGGCGGGGCCGACCCGCCGCCGGTCGGCCTCGTCCAGGATGTCGAGCGTGGTCGACCGCGAGGCCTCGGCCGCGGTGAGCCCGAGCAGTTGCTGGCCGGCGGCGTTGAGGGTCACCAGCCGGCCGGCGACGTCGGTGGTGAAGATGCAGTCCTCCACGCTCTCCACCACCGAGGCCAGCAGCTCCTCGCTCTGCCGGAGCGAGCGCTGCATGGCCTGGAACGACTCCACCAGCTGGCCGGCCTCGGCCTTGGAGATGGTGAAGCGGTCTTCGATGATGTACCGGGCGGCGGCGGCGCCCAGCGAGGCGGCCAGGCGGCGCTCGAGGCGGATGCGCAGGTCGAGCAGGTCGGGTACGGTGAGCTCGCGCGGGCTCTTGCCGGCCAGCAGCTCGCGCAGGATGGCGTCGGCCTCCTCCTCGGGCACGTAGAGGTGGATGAGCCGCTCGATCTCGGGAACGGACAGGAGAGCCGGCACCCGCGCCGGCTCGGCCTCGGGGACGCCGACGAAGGCCGCGGCCTGGCTGCGCTCGTCGGCGTCCTGGGTGGTGAGGACCGAGACCAGGAGGTAGGCGGCCACGTTCAGGAACAGCGACCAGAACACCCCGTGGCTGATCGGGTCGAGACCGGTGAGGCCCAGCAGCGCGGTCGGGCGGAGCCACTCCAGGCCGAGCGGCCCGTGGACCAGGAACGTCGCCGGCAGCACGCCCTCCTTCACCAGGGCGGGGATGATCAGCGTGTAGAACCACAGCGCGAACCCGGCCGAGAGGCCGGCGAGGGCCCCGGCCCGCGTGCCCCGCCGCCAGTAGAGGCCCAGGAACACCGCCGGCGCGCACTGGGTGACGGCGATGAAGGACAGGAGCCCCATCTCCACCAGCAGGAACTGCCCGGCCTCGACCCGGGCCCAGAGGTAGCCGAGGGTGACCACGACCAGGATGCCGATGCGGGTGGAGGCCAGGGAGGCCCAGTACACCTCCGGGAAGCGCCCCCGCCGGAGCAGGAACGGCAGCACCACGTCGTTGGAGATCATCTTGGACAGCGCCAGCGAGTCCACGACGATCATGGCGGTCGCCGCCGAGAAGCCGCCCAGGAAGACGACCACGGCCAGCAGGTCGGCGCCGGCCCGGAGCGGCAGGGCCAGGATGAAGCTGTCGGCGGCGGCCGGGTCGCCGAAGGTCAGCAGGCCGGCGAAGGCCACCGGCAGCACGAAGACGTTGATCAGCAGCAGGTAGAGCGGGAACGCCCAGGCGGCGGTGGTGACGTCGCGCTCGCGCGGGTTCTGCACGACCAGGACGTGGAACTGGCGGGGCAGCAGCATGACGGCGGCCATGGAGATGAGCAGCATGGCCGTCCACCGCGTGAAGGAGGCGCCCGGGGCCGTGCCCAGCGTCAGGAGCGGGACCCACTCGGGGTGGGCGGCGGCCCGGGCGAAGATGGCCCCGAAGCCCTCGAACAGCCCCCAGGTGACGAACGCCCCCACCACCAGGAAAGCCACCAGCTTGACCAGCGACTCCACCGCCACCGCCGCCATCAGGCCCGTCTGCTGGCGGGTGAAGTCCAGGTTGCGCGCCCCGAACAGGATCCCGAACAGGGCCAGCGTGCCGGCCACCAGCAGGACGGGGTCGAAGTCGGAGAGGACCGAGCGCTCGGCGATCATCATCCGGAACGTGGCCGAGACCGCCTTGAGCTGCAGCGCGATGTACGGGATCATCCCGCACACGACCAGGGCCGCCACCAGCGTGCCGAGGCCGGCCGACTTGCCGTAGCGGCTGGCGATGAAGTCCGAGATGGTGGTGATGCGCTGCTCCTTGGCCACCCGCACCAGCTTGCGCAGCACGTTGGGCCAGAGCAGCGCGATCAGGGCCGGCCCCAGGTAGATGGTCAGGAACTCGAGGCCCCGGTTGGCCGCCAGCCCCACGCTGCCGTAGAAGGTCCACGCCGTGCAGTAGACGGACACTGCCAGGACGTAGGTCAGCGTGCGCAGCCGCGGCCCGATCCGGCCGCGGAGACGCTCGGCCACCGCCGCCACCAGGAAGAGGAAGACCAGGTAACCGAGGAGGATGGCGACCAGGACGGGCGCGCTCACGAGGTGTCTTCCTCCCGCTCCCGGCGGGCGGCCCAGGCCAGGACGGCCACCACCGCCGCCCACACCGCGAACAGGTAGAGGACCAGGGCGGGCAGGCCCGCCACCAGCAGGGGACGGTTGGGGATCGAGAGCACGGGCCAGAGGAGCAGGGCCGTGAACAGCGCGAAGCAGACGGCCAGGAGCTCCCTGACCTTCACCGTCGTCTCAGGGACGTGGTCGTCCCGTCGCCACCGGGCGCGGCCGCCGCCGGGCCACCCCGGTGCGGATGGCGGCCTCGGCCACGGCCGCCGCCACCGCCTCCGGCACCCGCCGGTCGAACACCGAGGGCGTGATGTACTCCTCGCTCAGCTCGTCCTTGCCGACGATGCCGGCGATGGCCTCGGCGGCGGCGACCTTCATGGCGTCGTTGACCTTGCGGGCCCGGACGTCCAGCATGCCGCGGAAGAAGCCGGGGAAGCCGTTGACGTTGTTGATCTGGTTCGGGTAGTCGGAGCGGCCGGTGGCCATGACCCGGACGTGGCCGGCCACCTCCTCGGGGTGGATCTCCGGCACCGGGTTGGCCATGGCGAACACGATCGGGTCGCGCGCCATGCGCTTGATGTCCTTGAGCGACACCACGCCCGGCCCGCTCAGCCCGATGAAGACGTCGGCGCCGTCCAGGGCATCGCTCAGGGTGCCGACCAGTCGCTTGGCGTTGGTGTGCTGGGCGAACCACTCCTTCATCGGGTTCATGTTCTCGGTCCGCCCGCGGTAGAGCGTCCCCGACCGGTCGCAGGCGATGATGTGCCGGGCCCCGACCTTCATCAGGAGCCGGGCGGTGGCGATGCCGGAGGCGCCGGCCCCGCAGAAGACGATCTTGGCGTCGCGGAGCTTCTTCTTGACGACCTTGAGGGCGTTGATGAGGGCGGCCAGCGTCACCACCGCGGTACCGTGCTGGTCGTCGTGGAAGACGGGGATGTCGAGCTCGCGCTGCAGCCGCTCCTCGATCGCGAAGCAGCGCGGGGCCGAGATGTCCTCCAGGTTGATGCCGCCGAACACAGGGGCGATGGCCTTGACGATCAGGCAGATCTCGTCGACGTCCTTGGTGGCCAGGCAGATCGGGAAGGCGTCCACGCCGGCCAGCTCCTTGAAGAGCAGCGCCTTGCCCTCCATGACCGGCTGGGCGGCGGCGGGGCCGATGTCGCCCAGCCCCAGCACGGCGGTGCCGTCGGTCACCACCGCCACGCAGTTCTGCTTGATGGTCAGCGCGTACGCCTTCTCCGGCTCCTGGTGGATGGCCATGCACACCCGGCCCACCCCCGGCGTGTAGGCCATGGAGAGGTCGTCGCGGGTCTTGACCGGCACCTTGCCCCGCACCTCGATCTTGCCGCCGAGGTGCATGAGGAACGTCCGGTCGGAGGCGTTGATGACGCGGACCCCGGACACGGCGCGGATGCGCTCCAGCACCTGCTGGCCGTGGCGCTCGTCCCGGGCCTTGAAGGTGAGGTCGCGGGTGATCGTCTTCTTGCCCACCTCGACCAGGTCGATGGCGCCGATGTCGCCGCCGGCGCGGCCGATGGCCGAGGTGACCTTGCCGAGCATGCCGGGCCGGTTCTCGATCTCGAGGCGGACGGTGATGCTGTAGCTGGCGCTGGGGGCGTTGACGGCCATGACCCCTCCCCGCCCGCCGGCGCCGAGGACCGCCGGCGAGCGGGCGGTATTCTACCTCCGCCGGGGCCCGGCGGTCCTACATCGGCAGGGCCTGCCGCA
>DATLZL010000284.1:0-3283 GCA_035574035.1 Binatia bacterium
GCTGGCCCGGTTGCCCCGGCAGATGTGCAGGCCGAACGTGGCACCGGCCAGGCCGGCGACGACGCGGTTGTCGGCGGCGATGGCCTGCTCGAGCCGGCGCGCGGGGTCCTCGCCGCGGGCCCGCAGGCGGGCCAGCGTCGGTGGGTCGACGTAGCCGGTATAGCTCGGCTCGTCGAGCTGGACGTACGGACAGCCGGCGGCGACCAGTTCCTCGACGATCCGCCGCTGGACGGCCACGACGTCGTCGAGGAATCGGTCGGGGTCCGGGTACACGGCCCGCGACCGCTCGACGTCCAGCATCTGGGCCACCCGGTCCGGCCCCATCAGCGTCACCTTCACCGGGCGCGTCGCCACCCGGCGGGTGAACCGGTACTCCTCCAGGGGAACGTTGCGCACCAGGCGCAGCGGCGCCGTGGCCGGCGTGCGGAACGCGACGACGGCGTCCTCGCCCCGCTGGCCGGGCTGCTCGCCGGGCCGGAGGTCGTCGGGGAAGCGGCGGATCGCCTCCCAGGAGGCGGCCTCGAGGTCCCAGCCCTCCACGACCGAGAACGAGACCTGCCAGTTGAGGCGCCGGTACTCGCCGTCGGTGACGACCGGGAGCCCGATCGCTTCCTGGCGGGCCACGACCTCGCGGATGGCGCGGTCCTGCGCCTGCCGGAGCTCCTCGGCGCTCACGCGCCCCTCGGCGTGGCCGCGGAACGCCTTCTTCAGCCACTCCGGCCGGAGCAGGCTCCCGACGTGGTCCACGCGCAAGCGGGCGAGCGTCGGCACCCCAGGCGCCATGGCCTTCAGTACGAGGGCAGGACCCCGGCGGCGCCGCCCGCGCGCCGGACGGCCGCCACCTCCTCGCTGGCCCGGGCCGCCAGCATCCGGCTGTCGCTGGCCAGGGTCACGAACCGGTAGCCGGCGGCGATCATCCGGAGCGCGTAGGCCGAGGACGCGGTGTGGATGCCGGCGACGGCCCCGTGCCGGCGGCACGCCTCGGCGATCTGCTGCTGGGCCTCCACCACCGGCGCCTCGGTCTGGTCCAGGCGCGGCGTGCACCCCAGCGCCAGCGAAAGGTCGGCCGGACCGACGTAGACGCCGTCCACGCCGGGGACGGAGAGGATCGCGTCGAGGTTCTTCAACCCGTCGGCCGTCTCGATCATCGGCAGCACCAGCAGCTCCTGGTCGGCGTGCTCCCGGTAGTCGCTGCCGGCGTAGATCAGCGCGCGCACCGGACCCCACGACCGGTAGCCGCGCGGCGGGTACTTGCACGCCCGCACCAGCGCCTCGGCGTCCTCGGGGGTGCTGATCATGGGACAGATCACGCCGTAGGCGCCGGCGTCCAGGATCTTCATGATCCAGGCCGGGTCGTTCCACGGCACCCGGGCCAGCGGGACCACGCCGGTGGTGGAGATGGCCTGGAGCATCGTCACCGCCACCTGGTAGTCCACCACGCCGTGCTGCATGTCCACCACCAGCGAGTCGAAGCCCTGGTGGGCCATGACCTCGGCCGAGAAGGCGCTGGGGATGCTCAACCAGCCGTTGACCACCACCCCGCCCCGGCGCCAGATCTCCCGCAGCGCGTTCCGTCTCATCCCTTGACGCTCCCGGCCGTGAGGCCCTCGACCATGAACCTCTGAAGGTAGATGTAGGCGACGATCACCGGCAACGTGGTCAGCACCGCCCCGGCCATGAGGTACCCCCAGCCGTACACGTCGCCGGTGATGAAGGTGGAGAGCCCCACCGGGAGCGTGCGCTGCTTGACGTCGGTGATGAACACCAGCGCGTAGAGGAACTCGTTCCAGGCCTGGGTGAAGGCGTAGAGCGCGGCCGCCAGGACGCCGGGCGCCGCCAGCGGGACCATGATCCGCCAGAAGGCCCCGAAGCGGGTGGCGCCGTCGATCAGCGCCGCCTCCTCGAGGTCCACCGGGATCGACTCGAAGTAGCCCACGAGCAGCCAGGTGACGAACGGCACCGTGAACGAGGGGTAGGCGGCGATCAGGCCGGCCAGGCTGTCGGCCAGGCCGAGGGTCCGCATCTGGGCGTAGAGCGGGATGAACAGGATCGAGGGCGGCACCAGGTAGGTGATCAGCACGGCGCTGGCCATCACGCCCCGACCGCGGAACCGCAGCCGGGCCAGGCTGTAGGCGCCGAGGGTGCCGACGGCGGTGGCCAGGAACGTGCTGGCGACGGCGACGGTGACGCTGTTGCCGAACCAGGTGCTGAAGTCGGTCTGGCGCAGGAGCTGGCGGTAGTTGTCCAGGACCACCGGGTCGGGCCAGAACATCGAGGCCAGGCTGCGCATCTGGCCCTCGCTCTTCAGCGAGGTGATCGTCATCCAGTAGAACGGGAACAGGACCAGGACCAGCAGGACGGCGATCACCGCGTAGGCCACGAGGGCCGTGCGCGCCCGCCCGCTCACCGCCCCTGCCCCCGCCGCATGAAGCGGCTCAGGAGGACGATCACCACCGCCAGCGGCGGCAGCATCGTGAGCGCCACCGCCGCCGCCTCGCCCAGCCGCTGGGCGCCGAAGGCCACCTCGTAGGTGAAGACCGGCAGGACCTGGGTCGCCCCGCCCGGCCCGCCGCGGGTCAGGATGTAGACGATCTGGAAGTCGTTGAACGTCCAGATGGTGGACAGCAGCACGACCACCAGCGCGATGGTCCGCAGCCCCGGCAGCGTGACGTGACGGAAGCGCTGCCAGGCCCCGGCCCCGTCGACCGCCGCCGCCTCGTAGAGCTCGGCCGGGATCGCCTTCATGCCGGCCAGGAACGAGAGCCCGAAGAACGGAAAGCCCCGCCAGACGTTGACGGCGATGACCGAGGCCATGGCCGTGCCCGGCTCCGACAGCCAGCCCACGCCCTGCGGGAGCACGCCGAGCACGCGGACCAGCAGGTAGTTCAGCACGCCCAGGCTGTAGTCGTAGATCCACAGGAAGTTGAGCGCCGACACCGCGGTCGGCGCCACCCAGGGGACGAGCAGGATCCCGGTGAGCGCGCTGCGGAAGCGGATCGGCGCGGTGAGGGCCAGGGCCATCACCATGCCCAGCGCGAACTTGAGCGCCACCGAGGTGAAGGTGAAGATGAACGAGTTCACCACCGCCCGGCGGAAGAACCCGTCCGCGGCCAGCCGCACGTAGTTGTCGAGCCCCACGAACACCGCCGGCAGGCCGACGTACTTGCGCGTCAGGCTCAGGTAGATCGCGGAGACGAACGGGTAGGCGACCAGCGCCAGCACGAGCGCGACGATCGGCAGCACGAACAGGTAGCCGAGCCGCCAGTCCGGGCCCAGCCAGCCG
>DATLZL010000285.1:0-11396 GCA_035574035.1 Binatia bacterium
CCTCCTCGCCTCAAATGCTCCTCCAGCATGGCCGCCACGCCCTCAGGCCCGCCGGCCAGGTCCACGTCCACCCACTGGATGTCGGGCTCGCGCGCGAACCAGGTCCACTGGCGCTTGGCGTAGCGGAGGGTATCCCGCTGCATGAGGCGCAGCGCCTCGGCCTGGTCCAGCTCGCCCCGGGCGACGGCGACGAACTCCCGGTAGCCGATGCCCTGCAGCGCGGGAAGCGAGGGATCGTAGCCCCGGGCCAGCAACGACCGGACCTCGTCGAGCAGGCCCGCGGCCACCATGGTCGCCGCCCGCTCCCGCAACCGGCGGGCGAGCCGGGCCCGGTCCATGGTCAGGCCGACGTAGATCGTCGCGTACTCATCCGACCGCCGCCAGAGGCCGCCTTCGAACTCGGTCAGGCGGCCGGCCCGCGCCAGCTCCAGCGCCCGCACGACGCGCACGTGGTCGTTCGGGTGCAGCCGCCGGGCCACCGCTGGCGCCTGGCGCGCCAGCCGTGCGTGCAGCGCCTGGCGGCCCTCCCGGGCGGCCAGCGCCGCCATCGCCCGGCGGAACTCCGGGTCGGCCGGCACCGCGGGATCGAGCCCGCGGAGCAGCGCCCGGATGTAGAGCCCGGTGCCGCCGACCACGACGGGGAGCCGGCCGCGGCGCTCGATCGAAGCGAGCACCGCCCGCGCGTCCCGCCGGAACCGCTCGGCGTGGTAGCGATCGTCGGGGTCCACGATGTCCACCAGGTGGTGGGGGACCTGGCGGCGCTCCTCGGCCGTGGGCTTGCCGGTGGCGAGATCCATGCCCCGATAGACCTGCCGGGAGTCCGCGCTGATCACCTCGATCGGCACCCGGCGGGCGAGCGCGACCGCGGACGCCGTCTTGCCGACCCCGGTCGGCCCCGCGATCACGAGCAGGCGGCTCTTCATCCGTGACGGTTCCAGGGTACCACCCCGCCCGTCACCACGACCGCCGGACCTCGCGGCGGATGTCGGCCAGCGCGATGCGGCTCATGGTCGGCCGCCCGTGAGGGCAGAAGTAGGGCGTGGCCGTCCGGGCGAGGTCGGCGATGAGGCGCTCCATCTGCTCCCGGTCGAGCGGGGTGTCGGCCTTGATCGCCGCCCGGCAGGCCACGAACGCCAGCACGCGGTCGAGCACGGGCTCGGCCGTCCGCGGCCCGCCGAGCTCGTCGACCAGCGCCTCGACGAGGCGTCCGGGCTCCTCGGCTTCCAGCACCGCCGGCACCGCTCCCAGCCGGACCTGGCCGCCCCCGAACGCTTCGAACGCGAAGCCGAGACGCTCCAGGGGCTCCCGCCAGCGCTCGAGCGCGACGCGGGCCGCCGGGCTCAGCGGGAGCGGCTCGCCGAAGAGCAGGCGCTGCGAGACCGGCGTGCCGGCCGTCACGTCCGCCCGGAGGCGCTCGAAGACGATGCGCTCGTGCGCGGCGTGCTGATCGACGAAGAACACCTCGCGCTCCGAGGCAGCCACCACGAAGGTGTCCTGCACCTGCCCCAGGACGCGCCCGAACCCGGGGCCGGCGTACGGAGCGGCCGCTTCGGCGAAGAGGGCGTGCTGGCTCGGCGCCGCGGGGGCCTCGGAAGCCGCACCCCACGAACCCGGTACCGGGTCGGGCCGGGCGGCGGGGACGACCGCCGGCTGGCGCAAGGCGTGGCCGAGGGCGACCGCGATCATCTCCTGGACCAGGCGCGGATGCCGGAACCGCACCCACGCCTTGGTGGGATGGACGTTGGCGTCGACGTCGGCCGGCGGCAGGAGCAGGTGCAACACGACCAGCGGGAAGCGGTCGCGCGGCAGCAGCGGGCGGTACGCCTCGACCACGGCCTGGAAGAGCCCAGGGTCGCGCACGGGCCGGCCGTTGACGATGACGATCACGTCGTCGCGCCCGCCGCGCGTCAGCTCCGGCGGGCTGGCGAGCCCCTGCACGGTGACTCCGTGCTCGGCGCTGTGCACATCGAGCAGCCGCTCGGCCACCTCCCAGCCCCACACCGCCGCCGCCCGGGCCCGCAGGGCGCCGGCCGCCGGGGCCGTGAAGGCCGGGCGGCCGTTGCTCGTGACCTGGAAGCGCACCCCCGGGCGGGCCAGGGCCAGCAGGGTCACCGCTCGCAGGCTGGCCGCCGCCTCGGTGGCCGGCGCCTTGAGGAACTTGAGGCGGGCCGGAGTGTTGTAGAAGAGGTCGGCGACTTCCACGGCGGTGCCGGGCTCGGCCGGCACGGCCAGCCGCTGCGCGATGACGCCGCCGGCTCCGGCCACCCGGGTGCCGTCGGCCTCGCCGCGGGCCCGGCTGGTGATCGTGAACCGCGAGACGGCGCAGATGGCCGGCAGCGCCTCGCCCCGGAAGCCGAGCGTGGCCAGCGTTTCGAGGTCGGCGTCGTCGGCGATCTTCGACGTCGCGTGGCGCTCGAGGGCCAGCGCCAGGTCGTCGGCCGTCATGCCGGCGCCGTCGTCGGCGACCCGCACCAGCGCCGCGCCGCCGTCCCGGAGGTCCACCGTGACCGCCCGTGCCTCGGCGTCCAGCGCGTTCTCGACCAGCTCCTTCACCACGCTGGCCGGGCGCTCCACGACCTCACCGGCCGCGATCTTGTTCACCAGGTGATCGGGCAGGCGCCGGATCCGGCTCACGCGCCCGCCTCCCGCCCGAGCCGCGCCTGCCACTTGGCCAGGAGGTTGAGCGCCTCCAGCGGCGTGAGGTGCGCGAGGTCGAGCCCGGCCAGCTCGATCAGGATCGGATCCGTGGGCGGCGGCGCGAACAGGCCCAGCTGCCGGGCGTCCCGCACGTCGGCGGTGCCCTGCCGGGCCGCTTCGAACTCGGCCAGCAGCTCCCGGGCCCGCGCGATCACCGGGGCCGGCAGCCCGGCCAGACGGGCCACCTGGATGCCGTACGAGCGGTCGGTGCCGCCCGGCCGCACCCTGTGCAGGAAGATGATCTCGTCGTTCCACTCCCGGACCGCGACGTGAAAGTTGCGGACGGCCGGCAGCCGGTTGGCGAGCTCGGTGAGCTCGTGGAAGTGGGTGGCGAAGAGGACCTTGACGCCGCCGGCCTCGTGCAGCGCCTCGACCACCGCCCAGGCGATGGCCAGGCCGTCGTAGGTGGACGTCCCGCGGCCGACTTCGTCGAGCAGCACCAGGCTGCGCGGCGTGACGTTGTTGAGGATGCTGGCCGTCTCCAGCATCTCCACCAGGAACGTCGACTGTCCGCGCCCCAGGTTGTCCTGGGCGCCCACCCGGGTGAACAGGCGGTCCACGACGCCGAGGCGTGCTTCCCGGGCCGGAACGAAGGCTCCCATCTGGGCCAGCACGACGAGGTGTCCCACCTGCCGGAGGTAGACCGACTTGCCCGACATGTTCGGCCCGGTCAGGATCACGACCCGGGCCTCGTCGTCGAGGGCCACGTCGTTGGGAGTCACCGGCTGGCCGGCCCGCGCCTCCAGCACCGGGTGGCGACCGTCCACGATGGTGAGCGATGAGCTCCGGTCGACCACCGGGCGGACGTGGCCCCGGCGGTGGGCCACCTCGGCCAGGGCCGCGAGCACGTCGAGCCTGGCCACGGCGCGGGCGGTGGCCCCGAGCGCCGGCGCCTCGGCCGCCGCCCGGCGTCGGACGTCCTCGAACAGCTGCTGCTCGAGCCGCCGCCGGCGCTCGTCGGCGCCCAGGACCCGGCTCTCGTACTCGCGCAGCTCCGGTGTCACGAACCGCTCGGCCCCGGTGAGGGTCTGCCGGCGGACGTACTCCGGTGGCACGCGCGCCGCCTGGGCATGGCTGACCTCGATGCCGTAGCCGAAGACGCGGTTGAAGCGCACGCGCAGGCTCGAGAGCCCGGTGCGGGCCCGCTCGCGCTCCTCCAGGCCGGCGATCCAGCGGCGGGCCTGACGGGCGTCCTCGCCGATGGCGGCGAGCTCGGCGCTCCACGTCTCGCGGATGATGCCGCCGTCCGTCAGCGTCGCCGGCGGGTCGTCCTCGAGAGCCTCCTCCAGCAGCCGCGCGAGGTCGTCGAGCGGGGCGATCTCCTCCCGGGCGGCGGCGAGCAGGCCCCCGGGGAACCCGGCGAGTCGCTCGCGGAGCTCGGCCAGCGGCCGCAGCCCGGCCCGCAGGCTCACCAGGTCGCGGGCGTGGGCGACGCCGAGGGCGACCCGGCTGGTGAGCCGCTCGAGGTCGCCGACCCGTCGCAGCAGCGCCCGCACGCCGTGGCGGGTGGCCTCGTCCTCGACCAGCGCGGCCACGGCGTCCTGACGCTCGGCGATGGCCCCGGGGTCGCGCAGCGGCCGCAGGATCCACTGCCGCAGCAGGCGGGCTCCCATCGGGGTCACGGTCTCGTCGAGCACGCCGAAGAGGCTGCCGGCGGGCTCACCCTGGCGCGTTTCCACCAGTTCGAGGGTCTCGACCGCGGTGGCGTCGAGGACCAGCGCCTCACCTGGATCCAGCCGCGCCAGGCGGGTGAGGTGCCCGAGCGCCTGCCCCTGGGTCGCCCGCACGTAGGCCAGCGCCGCCGCGGCCGCGCCGAGTCCGGCCCGCAGATCGGCGACGCCGAACGCCGCCAGGCGACCGGCCCCGAAGTGGGCGGTCAGCTCGTCCGGCGCGCGGCGGGTGCCGAACGCCGCCGGATCCCAGAAGGTGACGGCCGAGCCGGTGGCCTGCAATCGCACCAGCAGCGGTGACTCGCGCGCGGTTTCGGGGAGCAGGATCTCGCTGGGCCGGCGGACGAGGGCCGCCTCCAGCACCGCCGTCTGCCCGGGCGGATCCTCGCCGGCCCAGAAATCGCCGGTGGAGACGTCGAGCAACGCCACGCCCGTCCCCTCCCGGGCCGGCGCCACCGCCAAGAGGAAGTTGTTGGCGGGCCCGGCCAGGTACTGGGTATCGGTGATCGTGCCGGGCGTGATGAGCCGGACGACATCGCGACGGAGCAGCTTGCGGCCGTGGCCGGGCGCCTCCAGCTGCTCGCAGAGCGCGATCTTGCAGCCGGCCCCGACCAGCCGGGCGATGTAGGCGTCGGCGGCGTGGTGGGGGATGCCGGCCATGGGGGCACCCTGCCGCGCCGTCAGCGTGATGTGGAGCAGCCGGGCGCCGACCTCGGCGTCCTCGAAGAACAGCTCGTAGAAGTCGCCCAGCCGGAACAGCAACAGGTAGTCCGGGAAGCGCTGCTTGAGCTCCCGGTACTGCCGCATCATAGGCGTGAGGCCGGCCCGGGGGTCAGTCACCCAGCCGGTCTCTCAGCCGCTGCCAGGTCCGCGAAAGCGCCTCCGGCAGGACGCGCGCCTCCCCGACCGAGGTCATGAAGTTGGTGTCGCCGTTCCAGCGGGGAACCACGTGCACGTGCAGGTGCCCCTCGATGCCCGCTCCAGCCACCCGCCCCTGGTTGATGCCGATGTTGAAGCCCTCGGCCCGATACTCGGCGATGAGCGCCCGCGTGGCCTCGGCGACCAGCGCCATGGTGGCTCCCACCTCCTCGGCGGTCGCCTCGGCCAGCGTCGCCACGTGTCGGTTGGGGACGGCCATCAGGTGGCCCGGCGTGTAGGGGTAGGCGTTGAGGATCAGAAAGGCCGCCGGGCGGCGGCACACGACGTAAGCGCGCGCGTCATCGGCGCCGGCCAGCGCGGTGCAGAAGATACACCCGGCCTCAGCCGGGGCCCCGCCGACATAGGCCATCCGCCACGGGGCCCAGAGGCGCTTCACGCCGGGCAGCGACTCACGTGTTGACGAGTTCGCGCAGTCGCTTGCCGACCTTGAAGAACGGCACGCGCTTTTGCGGCACGTCCACCGCGCTGCCGGTCTTCGGGTTGCGCCCCTTGCGGGAGTTGCGGTGCCGGATCCGGAAGCTGCCGAATCCCCGCAGCTCGACCTTGTCGCCGCGCGCCAGGGCCTCGGTGATGTTGTCGAAGACCGTGTTGACGATGGTCTCGGTCTCCTTCTTGGTCAGGTTTGTGACCTTCGAGACCTCGTCGATCAGCTCCGCTTTCGTCATCGCACCCCTCGGCCGGGCCAGCCCTCGCCCGAGCAGGACGCACCCTAGCACGCTGCTGCCGAGAATGTCAACTCTTCCGGGGACTTACGGCCCGTCTCTCGGTCGGTGCTGCCGGGGCGGCCCGGCCGGCGCCTTCAGTCCATCAGGTAGAGCGGCGTCTTGAACACCGGCAGGGCCGGTGTGAGGCCGGCCCGGGCCAGTCCGAGGCGCGCGCCGAGCAGCTCGAACAGGTCGAAGCGCCGCCGCGGCGGGATGACGGCCGGCGGCAGCGGAAGCCCGGCCAGCCGCGCGGCCGCGTTCACGGCGTCCTCCAGACCCCCGAGCTCGTCGACCATGCCGAGGCCCTTGGCCTGCAGGCCCGAGAAGACGCGCCCGTCGGCGAACTGCGCGACCTGCGCCCGGTCCATCCGGCGTCCCTCGGCCACGGCCGTGATGAACTGGGCGTGGACGTCGTCGAGCAGCGCCTGCAGCACGCGGCGCTCCTCCGGGGTCATCGGCCGGGCGATGTTGCCGAGGTCCTTGTATTGGCCGGCCTTGATGACCACGTACTCGACGCCGACCTTCTTCATGAGGTGCTCGAGGTTCGCCATCTGCATGATGACGCCGATGGAGCCGGTCAGCGTGCCGGGGTTGGCGTAGATCCGATCGGCGGCGACCGCGATGTAGTAGGCACCGGAGGCCGCCACGGCGCCGAGCGAGGCGACGACCGGCTTGCCGCCCTCCCGCACCCGGCGCAGCGCCTGGTGCAGCTCCTGCGAGGGCCCGACCACGCCGCCGGGGCTGTTGATCCGCACCACCACCGCGCGGACCTGGGGGTTGTCCCGGTGGCCGCGCAGGTCGCGCAGGAGGTCCTCGACGTCCAGGATGAGTCCCTCGACCTCGACGATGGCGACCCGCGGCCCCAGCCAGGCCGCGCCGCGCTCGCCCCCACCGCCGCCCAGGTCGCCGGCCAGGAGGAGGAACAGCACGGCCACCCCGATCCACACCGCTGCGGTGAGCCCCAGCACCGCCAGCAGCCGGCGCCCGTTCACCGGCTACTCCTCGTCGTCGTAATCGTAGTCCTCGCGCCGCTTGCGCTTGCCGCGCCGGCCGCCGCGGTCGGGCTCGGCCTCGCGCCCCCAGTCGACGGCGTGGGCCAGCTCCTTGAGCGAGAGTCCGATGCGCCGCTCGTGGGGGTCGACCCGGATGACGAGCAGGTCGAGCTCGTCGCCGACGTTGACCACCTCTTCCGGGCGGGCCACCGGCCGGTGGGACATCTGCGAGATGTGCAGGAGGCCGTCCACCCCGGGTTCCAGCTCCACGAAGGCGCCGAAGTCGGTCAGGCGGACCACCCGGCCCCGCACCCGGGAGCCCATCGGGTAGCGCTGAGCCACCGTGCTCCACGGGTCGGGCTGCAGCTGCTTGAGCCCGAGCGAGATCCGCTTCTGCTCGGTGTCGATGTTGAGGATCTGGGTCTCGATCTCCTGGCCCTTCTTGAGGAGCTCCGAGGGATGGGTGACCGAGCGCGTCCACGACATGTCCGAGATGTGCAGCAGCCCGTCCACCCCCGGCTCCAGCTCCACGAACGCGCCGAAGTCGGTCAGGTTGCGCACGCGGCCGGTCACCCGCTGGCCGACGGCGTAGCGCTCGTGGATCGTCGTCCACGGGTCGGGCTCCACCTGCTTCATGCCCAGCGAGATCCGCTTGGCGGCCCGGTTCACGTCGAGGACCATCACGTCCACCTCGTCGCCGACGTTGACGATCTTGGACGGGTGACGCACGCGGCGGGTCCACGACATCTCGGACACGTGGACCAGGCCCTCCACGCCCGGCTCCAGCTCCACGAACGCGCCGTAGTTGGTGAGGCTCACCACCCGGCCCCGCGTCTTGGTGCCCGGTGCGTACTTCTGCTCGACGTGCTCCCAGGGATCCGAGGACTTCTGCTTGTAGCCGAGCGAGACCCGGCCGGTCTCGCGGTCGAAGTGGAGCACGACCACCTCGACCTGGTCGCCGACCTGGAAGATCTCCGAGGGGTGGCCGACGCGGCCCCAGCTCATGTCGGTGACGTGGAGCAGCCCGTCGATGCCGCCCAGGTCGATGAAGGCGCCGTAGTCGGTGATGTTCTTGACGGTGCCGGTGAGGACCATGCCTTCGTGGAGGACCTCCAGCGTGTGCTTCTTCTTCTCCTCGCGCTCCTCCTCCAGCACGATCCGGCGCGAGAGCACGACGTTGCCCCGGCGGCGGTTCAGCTTGATCACCTTGGCCCGAATGGTCTGCCCGACCAGCGCGGCGAGGTTCTTGACCGGCCGCAGGTCGACCTGAGAGCCGGGCAGGAAGGCCTTGACGCCGACGTCCACCGCCAGCCCGCCCTTGACCACCTCGACGATGCGGCCCTCGATCGGCGTGCCCTTCTCGTAGGCCTGGCTGACCGCGTCCCAAACCCGGATCTTGTCGGCCTTCTCCTTGGAGAGGACGATCAGGCCCTCGGCGTCCTCCTTGGCCTCCAGGTAGACATCGATCTCGTCACCGACCTTGGGCAGGGCGCCGGCCCGGTGGAACTCCTCGATCGGAATCGCGCCCTCGCTCTTGTAGCCGACGTCCACCAAGACCTCGCTGGGACCGACGTGGACGACGCGGCCCCGGACCACCTCGCCCTCCTCGAACTCCGCGAACCGCACGCCGTAGAGGTCTTCCATCCGCTCCTCGGCCGCCTGTCCACCCCCCTTTCGTCCGCCGAGGGTGCTGTTCGGTTCGTGCTTCTCCATGCTGCGCCTTCCTCCTAAGTGTAGTTGGACGGAGTCGAGGCTCCTCCAGCACCCACCCCGTCGATCGCCGCTCCGAGCTCACGCGGTGACGCCGACCGGGCCCGGTCCTCGGCGTCCTTGAGGCGCGCGATCGCCGCCATCATCGCGCGGCTGGCGGCTTCGTACGAGTCCTTGCGCCGGGCCGCGTCGGCGCGCACGATCGGCACCGGCTCGCCGAAGCGGACCGTCACGCGGGCCGGCCGTGGCCACCGCCTGTCCCGGGGCCAGGCCCGCCCGGTGCCGCTGATATATACCGGAATCACCGGCGCTCCGCTCAGGACCGCCAGCATACCGGCGCCCGGCTTCGCCGGCCGCAGCGAGCCCTCCGGTCCCCGGCTGCCCTCGGGGAAGACGAGCAGGACCCGGCCCTCCTCGAGCAGGCGCAGCGCCGTCCGCAGGGCGGCCGGGTCGCTGCCGTCGCGGCGCAGGGGCCGGGCTCCAAGCCGGCGGATGAGGCCGCCGAACACCGGCACCTCGAACAGCTCGGCCTTGGCCAGGAACGTGACCGGCCGGGGCGTCATGCCGGCGATGAGCGGAGGGTCGAGCACGCTCGAGTGGTTGGCCACCAGCAGGACCGGTCCCCGCCGCGGCACGTGACGGTGCCCGAAGCGGCGCATGCGGAAGATCAGCCGCATCAGCAGCACCGCCGGCGGCTTCAGGACCGCGTACAGCACCGGCGCTCGATCTCCCGCATCATGCGCTCCACCACTTCGCCCGGCGTCAGCCCCCCGGTGTCGATTTCGACCGCGTCCGGGGCCTTGCGCAGCGGCGCCAGCGCCCGGGTCTTGTCCTGGACGTCCCGGGCGCCGATCTCGGCGTGCACGACCGCCAGGTCCACCAGGATCCCCCGTGCCGCCAGCTCGGCTTGGCGGCGGCGGGCCCGCTCCTCCTGGCCGGCATCGAGGTAGAACTTCACGTCGGCGTCGGGGCACACCACCGTGCCCGTGTCGCGGCCTTCCAGGACCACCCCGCCGGCCCGCGCCATCGCCCGCTGCAGCGGCGTGACCTTGGTCCGGATGGGTTCCAGCATCGTCAGCCGCGACGTCAAGTCGCTGATCCGCGGCGTGCGGATCCGCCCGCTCACGTCCTCGCCGTTGAGCAGCACCTGCTCGCCCCGCAGCTCGACGTGGACCCCGTCCAGCAGGCGCCGCAGCTCGGGCGTGTCCTCGGGCGGCAGCGCGGCCCGATCGACGGCCAGCGCCAGCGCCCGGTACATGGCGCCGGTGTCGATGAGCCGGTAGCCCAGGCGCGCGGCCAGGAGCCGGGCGGCCGTGCTCTTGCCGGCCCCGGCCGGTCCGTCGATGGTGATCACCAGCTCGCGCTCGCCCTTCACGGCTCCAGGACGGCCACCGGCTCGCCGGCCAGGCGGTTCAAGCACTCGGGGAACTGCGGGAACGAGGTGGCGATGCAGCCGGCGTCCTCGATCACCGTGGTCCCGCGGGCCACCAGAGCGGCCACCGCCAGCGCCATGGCGATCCGGTGGTCGCCGTCGCTCGAGACGCGGGCGCCGACCAGCGGCCCGCCTCCCTCCACCACCAGGCCGTCGGGCTGCTCGGCCACCCGGGCTCCGAGCCGGCCGAGTTCCCGGGCCAGGACCGCCACCCGGTCGGACTCCTTGACCCGCAGCTCGGCCGCGTCGCGGACGTCCGTCCGCCCTCGCGCGCAGGCCGCCGCCACCGCCAGCGCCGGGATCTCGTCGATCAGCCTCGGGATCAGGCTGCCGGCGATCCTCGTACCGCGCAACTCGCCGGCCGTCACGGTCACGTCGCCCGCCGGCTCGTCGGCGTCGGCGTCGCCGGCCGGCGTGATGCTGAGCCGGGCGCCCATGGCCTCGAGCACCTCGAGAACGCCGGTCCGCGTGGGGTTGAGACCCACGCCGCTGACCGTGACCCGGGAGTCGGCCACGATGGCGCCCGCCACCAGCAGGAACGCGGCCGAGGAGATGTCGCCGGGGACGCGCACGCTGGTGGCCACGAGCCGTCCCGGCTCGATGGTCGTCGTGAGGCCGCGGCGCTCGACGCGGGCGCCGAACCGGCGCAGGAGGCGCTCGGAGTGATCGCGGGACGCGGCCGGCTCGGTGACCGACACCGGGCCGTCGGCGTGAAGACCCGCCAGCAGGATCGCCGATTTCACCTGGGCCGACGCCACCGGCAGGTCCCAGTGGAGCGCACGCAGCGGCCCGCCGCGGATGCCCAGCGGCAGCCGCCCGGCGTCGGCCCGTCCCACCACCGTGGCGCCCATCGCCGCCAGCGGCGCGACGACGCGCGCCATCGGCCGACGGCGCAGCGACTCGTCGCCGGTGAGGAACGTCCAGAACGGCTGCGCCGCGAGCACGCCGAGGAGCAGGCGCGCCGTCGTGCCGGAGTTGCCGCAGTCCAGCACATCGGCCGGCTCGCTGAAACCGCGCGGACCGGCCCCGGCGATCCGGTACTCGCCCGGGCCCTTGCGCGTGACCTCGACGCCGAGCGCCTCGATCGCCGCGAGCGTGCGCACGCAGTCCTCGGCCTCGAGGAAGCCGCGCACCTCGGTCACGCCGTCGGCCAGCGCGCCGAGCAGGGCCGCGCGGTGGGAGATCGACTTGTCGCCGGGCACGGTCACCCGCCCCGCGAGCCGCCGCACCGGGCGCACGCGGAGCCTCACGC
>DATLZL010000286.1:0-3010 GCA_035574035.1 Binatia bacterium
GGGCTCCGGCGCGCTGACGCTGGCCCTGCTGCGCGCGGTGGGACCGGAAGGCCGCGTGATCACGTACGAGCAGCGGGAGGAGTTCGCCCGCCGGGCGCTGGCCAACATCCACATGCGGCTGGGCGAGGTGGGGAACCTGACCATGCGCCTGGGAGCGGTCGAGGACGGCCTCGCCGACGAGGAGCCGGTGGACCGGGTCCTGCTCGACCTGCCCGAACCATGGCGGCTCACCCGGCTGGTGGCCGGCGTGCTGCGCCCGGGCGGGATCCTGCTCTGCTACGTCCCCACCATCGTCCAGTCCCACCAGCTGGTCGAGACGCTGCACCGCGAGCCGGCCTGGGCGCTGGTGGAGACGTTCGAGACCCTGTTGCGGCCCTGGAACATCGAAGGGCAGTCCGTGCGGCCGTTCCACCGCATGGTCGCCCACACCGGATTCATCACGGTGGCCCGGCGGGTCGTGCCCGAGGAGGGCGCGCCGCCCTCGCGCCCGCCGGCCGAGGACGCCGCCGACTAGTCGCCCGCCGTCGAGGGGAGTCTCGATGATCACGTTCATGCGTCGCTATCGCCGCGCTTTGCAGGTCGGCCTGCTGATCGTCATCGCCGCCTTCGTCGCCTCGCTCTTCATCTTCGGCTCTTCCGGCTTCGACGGCGGCGCCACCGACCGGGTCGCCACCGTGGACGGCGAGCCCATACCGGTCGAGCGCTACCAGCGGCGATACCGGGAATACCTGGCGATGTACGGCCAGGTGCTGGGTGATCGGTTCACGCCGGAGATGGCCGAGCGGTTCGGCCTGCCCCAGCAGGTGCTGGAAGACCTCGTGGTCGAGACGCTGGCCGTCCGGCGGGCCCGGGCCGAGGGCCTGACCGTGACGGACGAGGAGCTGAACGCCCACATCCACGCCTTCCCGGCCTTCCAGGAAAGCGGCCGCTTCACCCTCCGTCGCTACGACGAGGTCCTCCGCCGGCTGGGCTACACCAAGCCGGTCTTCGAGGAGGACATGCGGCGCCGGCTGACCAGGCTCAAGCTGGAGCACATCGTCCGCAGCGGGGTGAAGGTCTCGGAGACCGAGGTGGAGCAGGCGTACGTCCAGCAGCGCGAGGAGGTGCGGGTGCAGTGGGCGCTGGTGGAGCTGGCGCCGCTGATGGCGGGCCTGGAGCCCTCCGAGGCGGAGCTGACGGCGTACCTCAAGGAGCACGAGGCGGAGTTCCGCCAGCCGGAGCGGCGGCGGGTGCAGTACGTGGCCTTCGACCCGCGCGACTTCCCGGTCACCGTGAGCGACGCCGAGGTGGAGAAGTACTACGCCGAGCGCGGCGCCGAGTTCGAGACGCCCCGGCAGGTGCGGGCCTCGCACATCCTCGTCCGGGTGCCGGAGACGGGCGGCAGCGAGGCCGAGGATCGGGCCCGGGCGGCCGTCGCCGACGCGATCCGCCGCGCGAAGGCCGGTGAGGACTTCGCCCGGATCGCCCGCGAGGTGTCCCAGGACCCGGGGACCAAGGACCGGGGCGGCGACCTCGGCCTGGTGAGCCAGGGCGAGACGGTGGCCGCCTTCGAGCAGGCCCTGTTCGCGCTGGGGAAGAACGAGATCTCCCCCGAGCCCGTCCGCACGCCGTTCGGCTACCACGCGATCAAGGTCCACGAGGTGCGTGAGGGCGGCAAGAAGCCGCTCAAGGAGGTGGCCCCGCAGATCCGCGAGCGGCTGCGGCAGGAGGCGGCCGACCGGGCGGCGCGGGCCAAGGCCGAGGAGGTGCGCGCTCGCCTGCTGGGCGCCGAGGATTTTGCAGCCGAGGCCCGCCGGCTCGGCCTGAAGCCCCAGGAGGCGACGATCGCCCGCCGGCCGCCGGTGCCGGGCGCGGCCGCCGACCCGATCGAAGAGACGGCGTTCGCCCTGGCCGACCAGGGTGTGTCGCAGCCGGTCCGCACGCCGGCGGGCTGGGTGGTGTTGAAGAACGTCCAGTCGCTGCCGGCGGCAGTGCCGCCGCTGGCCGAGGTGCGGGACAAGGTGGCGGCGGCCGTCAAGCGGCGCCGGGCCGAGGCGCTGGCGCTCGACAAGGCGCGGGCGGTGGCCGCCGAGGCCCGTCAGGCCGACTTCGAAACGGCGGCCCGCAAGGCAGGGGCGCGGACCGGACGGTCCGCGGGGTTCTCGCGGGCCCGCCCGGACGAGTCCCTGCCCGGAGACGTCATGACGGCGGCGCTGGCCACTCCGACCGGCGCGGTCGCCGAACCGGTCAAGGCCCAGGCGGGCTACTACGTGGTCAAGGTCCTGGAGCGCCGGCCGCCGGACATGGGCGCCCTGGCGGCCGAGCGCGAGCGCATCGAGCGGGAACTGCGGGCCCGGAAGCAGACCGACGCCTGGCAGGCCTGGGTCCGGGCGGCGCGGGCGGGAGCCAAGGTCGAGACGTCCGCGGGCTGGACCGGACCGCGCGGCTAGCCCGGCGAACAGCGGAGGTGGGTATGGAGGCGATCGCCGCGGAAGTGTGGGCAGGGGCGGTGAGCCTGGCGCCGCGCGTCGGCGCGGCGCTGGTGCTCCTCGTCGCCTTCGGCGTGGCGGCGCGGGTGGTGCACGGACTGGCCCTCCGGCTCCATGGCCGGGTGGATCCGCCGCGCCAGGACGCGGTGAACCTGCTCGGGCAGACCGGCCGGGTGGCCCTCATGGTGGTCGGCGTGATCACCGCCCTGGGCACCCTCGGCGTCAACGTGACGGCCCTGGTGGCCGGTCTCGGTCTCACCGGCTTCGCCCTCGGCTTCGCCTTCCGCGACGTGCTCTCGAACCTGCTGGCCGGCCTGCTGCTGCTGTTCTACCGGCCCTTCACCCGCCACGACTCCATCGCGGTCAGCGGCTTCGAGGGCCGCGTGGTCGGCGTCGACCTGCGCTACACCACGCTCCAGCGCGAGGACGGGCGGGTGCTGATCCCCAACTCGATCCTCTTCACCAACCCCATCGCGCTGCGCGATCGGGCGCCGAGCGTGCCGGCCGGCTGAAGCGCCGGCGGACCCGAGCGCCGGCGCCGC
>DATLZL010000287.1:0-6248 GCA_035574035.1 Binatia bacterium
ACGGGCGCGGGCCAGCCGCATCACGTGCAGCCAGAAGAAGGCACCGATCAGGAGCGGCACCGTGATGTGCAGGAACAGGACGATGAAGAAGAGGAAGGTCTGGATGCGCCCGTTGCTCAGGAAGGTGTGGACGATGGGCTCGCCGAAGACGGGGAGCACGTCCAGCCAGCGCGCGGTGGCCAGCGAGAGCACCAGCGCCTGGGTGTCCCACACCAGCCAGTATCCGGTCGCCCCGGTGAACCACACCAGCGCCAGCAGCGCCAGTCCGGTCACCCAGCCGATCCACCGGGCGCCCCAGAAGCGGTCGCCGAGCAACATCTTGAGCCCGTGCAGCGCGGCGGCCAGGATCGCGGCGTCGCTCGCGTAGCGGTGGAGCGAGCGCACGAGCGCGCCGATGCCGAGGGGCTGGGCCATGATGGCCTCGATCGAGGCATGGGCGGCCCCGGTGCCGACCCGATAGAACAGGAACAGGTAGATGCCGGTGGCCGTGGCCACCGCCAGGGCGAACACCGCGATGGAGCCGCTATGGTAGAGCGGGTTGAGCGGCGCCGACACGACCCGGTCGAGCCCGACCTCGACCCAGGCGTGGAGGTCGCCCAGGCGCAGCAGGGCCCGCCGGTGCCACCGCTCCCGGTGGCGCGGCGGGAAGGTCGTCGGGACCGTCTCGGCCGAGGTCGGAAGCGTGCTGCCCGCCTCGTCGGCTCGGAACATCACGCGCGCTCGGCGGCCAGGCCGGCCAGCACCCGGGCCAGCTCCTCCGGCCCCACGGCCAGGCCACGGTAGGTGAACGCCGCTCGCCCCCGGCCGTCGATCAGGACCAGGACGCTGTCGTGGCCGATGGAGCCGTCGGCCTGGCGTACGGCGCGGACGGTCCAGAAGTGCCGCAGCTCGTCGATCAGCGCCGGCTCTCCGGTCAGCAGGTGCCAGCCCTCGCCGAGGCCCCACCGCGCGGCGTGGGCGGCCAGAGCGGCGACGTCGTCCGTCCCGGGGTCGAGCGTGACGGCGGCGAAGACCGCCCGGTCGCCGACCCGGGCCCGGGCGGCTTCCAGCGTGCCGATCAGGAGGGGACAGGCGGCATGGCAGTCCCCGTAGACGAAGGTGAGGGCCACCGGGCGCCCGCGGGGTTCCCCGAGGTCGAAGGGCCGGCCCCGGTGGTCCCGGAGCACGAGGCGCGGCACCGGGCGGCCCTCCCGCACGGGCACCGGCGGCGCTGCCGCCGGACCGCCCCTCACCTCGCCGCCCAGGACGAGCACGAGCGAGGCCGCGACGAAGCCCAGGACGGCCGCGCCGCCGGCCACCCGGCCGCCCAGGCGGGTCAGGAACGCGCGCAGCTCCCCGGCGTAGAAGAAGGCGACGACGGCCACGAACAGCGGTGGCTGCAGCACGACGAGCAGCACTACGTCCAGCCGGTACGCGCGTGTGGCGGCGTTCCAGCCGAAGCAGGCCGTCAGCAGGGTCAGGGCCCAGGGGCCCAGACGCGGCCCGACGAGCAGGAAGGCGAGGACGAGCGTCCCCCATGCGAGCACGGCCAGCACCAGCATCGGGGCGAACAGCGGGTGGCGCAGCCAGCGCATCGTCGGCCCCGCCGTCACCAGAACCGGGCGAGCGTGTCGAGGACCACACCCAGGAAGAGGAGCAGGAGCCAGAGGTTGGCGGCGTGGAAGGCGGCCAGGGCCCGGCGCCGATCGGTGGGCGCACGCAGCAGCGCGAGGTCCTGCCGGAGGAGCCAGGCGCTGCCGAGCGCGGTCGGGACGGCGTAGGCCCAGCCGGCCAGGCCGAGCGCCGGCGGCAGGGCGGCCGACAGCACGAGCCCCGCGCTGTTGAGCAGGATGGAGCGGGCCGTATGCCGCTCCCCCTTGACCGCCGGCAGCATCGGGATGCGCGCGCCGGCGTACTCGTCCTTGTAGGCGATGGCCAGGCTCCAGAAGTGCGACGGGCTCCAGAAGAAGAGCGCGGCGGCGAAGATGATCGGCGGCAGGCACAGCTCCGGCCGGGCCAGCGCGCCGCCGCCCAGCACGGCGAACGACCCGGCCAGGCCTCCCACCACCACGTTGAGCCAGGAGCGGCGCTTGAGCCAGACCGTGTAGACCACCACGTACGTGAAGGCCCCCAGGAATACGTGGAGCGCGACCAGCGGGTGCATCGCCCACAGGGCCAGGGCGACGGCCATCGCGACCAGGCCCGTTCCGAGCGCGACCACGTGCCAAAGCCGGCGGATGCGGCCCGACGGCAGCGGCCGGGCCGCCGTCCGGCGCATGCGGGCGTCCAGGTCCCGGTCCAGGTAGTGGTTGAGCGCGCCGGCCCCGGCCGCAGCCGCCAGCATGACCCCGAACAGCAGCGCCAGCGACACCGCCGCCGGCGGCCCCTCGAGCGTGCCCAGGTAGCCGAGCACGGCCGCCATGCCGATGAAGACGCCGATGCGGAGCTTCAGCGTCTCGGCATAGGCGCCGAGCGCGGCCGGACGGACCACCGCCGCCGTGGCCGCCGGGCTCACGGCGACACCCGGGACGCCGCTGGCGCGTCGCCCCGGCGGCCGGCCCCGGCGAGGGCGACCTCCCGCCAGGGGCCGCCCCGCGGCGCCCGCGAGCAGAGGGGAAGCCCGACGTTGAGCACGAACGCCAGCCCGCCGAGGACGGCTACGACCGACCCCGCGCCCATCAGGTTCATCGCCAGCAGGGCCTGGGCGTCCGCCCACGACAAGCCGATCGTCTTTCGGGGCGCGCCGCGCCCGCCGGCCCAGTAGAGGCCCACGATCAGGCCGAGGAGCCCGAGCCCGTAGAGGTAGGGCTGCCAGCGGGTGAGCCAGGGCCTCCAGGGCCGCCGGCCGGTGAGCTCGAGCAGCCCCGGCGCCAGCCCCATGTAGGCGATCGTGACGGCGCCCACCATGGCGTGGTAGTGCGCGGGCACCCGGGTGTCCTGGCGGAAGCCGATGACGCCGAACGCGCCGCCGAGCGCGAAGAGCGCCAGGCAGAGGACCGTGCCGGCGAAGAGGGGGCTCGACCAGGGCCGCGGGCGCCGGGCGCGGACGACCGCCGCCGCCGTGGCCAGCAGTGGGACCAGGGGCGGACCGCCGAGGCCCAGGAAGGTGATCCAGGTGACCACCCGATTGACGAGCAGCGCCTCGGGCGTCCAGACGGTATAGACGAGCGCCCCGGCCAGCAGGAACGGCAGCAGGACCCAGAGGGCGGCGCGGGTCGCCCGCGGCGTCGCCTGCGACCCGAGCGCGACGGCCGCGGACACGGCCCACACCGCCACCATCCCGGCCGTGTGCGCGAACTGGAACAGGTGCCCCGCACCCCAGACGAGGGCGCGCAGCCGGAGCGCCTGGGGCCCGCTCGGGTCGAGGCGCAGCCAGGTCAGGGCCAGGGTGGCGACGGCGACCACCAGGGCCGCGGCAGCCACGGCCAGCGCGAAGCCGGTCCACGCCGGGCCGGCCGCCAGGCGATAGCCGGACCGCCAGGCGGCGTAGGTCCAGAGCGCGCCGACGAAGGCGACGAACCAGACGGTGAGCGCGAAGGTCACGTGGCCGACCAAGGCGAACTGGAACCGGTCCGCCGAGGAGCCCAGCAACTGCACCGCCGGGGTACGGGCGAGGGCGACCAGGACCGCGAACAGCCCGGCCACGACCAGCGAGCCCAGCGACAGCCCGAGCCAGGCCGTCAGTAGCCGCCGGGTGGCGCGCGGCATCGCTTCGACCGCCGGCCCGTCCGGCCCGGCGGCGCCGGCCGCCATCGGCCGGGCGGGCGCCATCACTTCACCAGCCAGATAGCGGCCAGCCACTTCCAGTTGAGGAAGTAGTAGACGACGAAGGCGGCCAGGAAGACCAGGACCAGCACCAGCGTGCCCGAGATCGGCGTGTGCCCCCGCGCCGGCGGGACCGGCGCCAGGCGGAAGGCGCCCGGCTCGTCGGGGATGCGCGGCCCGAAGAGCACCGAGGCGACCGTGATGAGCACGTAGAGCGCCCCGCCGACGGCGGCCAGCAGCCCGCCCAACCCCATCACGCCCAGGAAGACGTGGGCGGCCGCCTCCACCGGCGGCTGGAACGCGGCGGCGGTGAACTGCACGTCCCAGTGGCGGCGCGGGATCGCGTAGGAGCCGGCGGTGGTCATGCCGGCGGCGAAGATCGCCACGCCGATGCCGAAGGCATACGCTTGGAAGGTCGCCAGCCGCGGCCACAGGATACGGCGCCGCCAGATGAGCGGCACCACGTAGTAGGTCAGGCCCATGAAGGCCAGCGTCGTGCCCGCCACCACCGTGGCGTGGAAGTGGCCGGGGATGCGCAGGGTGTTGTGGGAGATGATGTTGACCTGCTCGGCGCCGAAGGTGACGCCGGTGATCCCGCCCATGAACCCGAAGAGCACCAGCGAGAGGAAGAACGCGGCGAAACCCGCGTTGCCCCACGGCGCCTTGGTCAGCCACTCGAACAGCCCCTTGTTCAGGCCGTGGCGGCGCTGGGCCACCTCGACCGAGGCCGGGACCGTCATGCCGTGGATCATCGAGGCCAGCACCGCCAGGTACATGCCGTACGAGGTGTTCCAGATCTTCCACGCCGGCGACACCTGCGGGTCGACCAGCAGGTGGTGGGCGGAGGCCAGGTTGATGAACAGGATGTACAGGACGAAGGCCCAGCGGCTCACCTTCTCGTTGACCGGCGTGGCGCCCACGGTGAGGGTGGCCAGCAGGTACCACACGGCCACCATCGCCGAGACGTTGATCTGCTGGGAGGGGTGACCCAGGCCCCACCACACCAGCCGGTACATGCCGGCGTCCAGGTTCTGGATGACGCCCAGGGACCACAGCCAGGTCGGGATGTAGATGATCGCGCCGTGGGCCAGCGTCACCAGCGCGATGATGGCCGCGGTGAGGGCACCGAAGGTGACCAGCGGGACCGAGCCTTCGTAGGTGCGCTCGGCCCGCGCCACCACCAGGGTGGCGAAGAAGTTCAGCACCCCGACGAGCGCGCCGACGGCGAAGAGGATCCAGCCCAGATAGAAGGACGGCACCGCCCGCAGCGGCACGTAGGAGGTGAACATCACGTCGGCGCCGCCCCGCAGGATGGCGACGTCGATCAGCAGGGAGCCCAGCACCATCAGGCCGAAGCCGACCCAGCCGACCCGCGGCCACGCCACCCGGCTGCCGAGCACGATCGGCGCGGCGAAGTAGAGGATGGCGACCTCGAAGAAGATGATCCAGAAGATGAGCATGTTGATGCCGTGGAAGGTCAGCGCGCGGTAGTAGAGGGCGGGGTCCAGCAGGTGGACGGCCGGCCAGCGGGTCAGCAGCACCAGCACGGCGGCGACGCCCCCGACCAGGATGGCCAGCACGCCGGCCACCGCGTGGGCCTTGATCAGACGCTCGGCCGTCAGGTGCACGCGGAGGCCGGTGTGAACGCAGGTACGGAACGCGCTCGCCCGGTCCATGGCTCCTCCTACTCGACGATGATCTTGCCCACCATCTGGTGGTGACCGATGCCGCAGAACTCGTTGCAGACGGCGTACACCTCGCCGGCCTGGGTCGGCGTCACCGTCAGCACGTACTCGTAGCCGGGCAGCACCATGAAGTTCAGGTTCAGCGGGAACAGCGAGAAGCCGTGGACCAGGTCCATCGAGGACAGGTGGAGGCGGTACGTCTCGCCCCTCTTGAGCTTGAGCACCGGGTACCAGGACCACATCCGGCCCAGCATGTAGACGTCCTGCCCCGGCCGGGCCGCGACCACCGGCACGCCGCGGTCCTCCCCCACCCGGTTCTGCTCCACGAAGGCCTCCACCTTCTTCTGGAACTCGACGTTGGTGATCCGGTAGGTCTCGAACGAGGGGTTCTGGGTACCGGTGAAAGCCCACAGCGGCATCATCGCGAAGAGGATCAGGCACCAGAGGAGCGCCAGTCCGATCCAGACCTTCTCGGCCGGGTCGACCTCCTTCCACCACACGCCGGTGAGCGGCTGCAGGCTCATCGTCCTCTCCTCCCTCAGCGGGCGAGCGGGATGGAGGCGATCTCGAGCAGCCCCCAGATGGTGTAGAAGACGACCGGTACGACGAGGCCGATCACGACCAGCAGGAAGACGTTGTCGAACACGGTCTGCATGAGCGGCGTCCGCGTCTCGCGCTCGTCCTGAGGGTCGGCCATGGCTTCCTCCGCGGCGCCCTCGGCGGGCGCCGATTCCACGCTACGGCGGCCGGCGGCGGGCCGGCTATGACGCCGGTCATATGGGGGATGGCCGGGGTCCCCGGGTCGTCCGGGACCCCGGC
>DATLZL010000288.1:0-5183 GCA_035574035.1 Binatia bacterium
GATCGCCCTCGTGCTGCTGACCTACAACCACGCCTCCACCGCCCCCGCCGTCGCCCGGGTCGCCCGCGCCGGGCTGGACAAGCACTTCCGCGGCGTGCCGGCGGCGCTCGTCAACGCCGACGCCGGCTCCACCGACGGCACCCCGGCGCTGCTGGCCCAGGTCGGGCTGCCCACCGTGGGCCTGCGCCACGAGGCGCCGCTGACCGAGCGCGCCGACGTGCCGTTCCACGGTGTGCCGGGGCGCGGGGCGGGCCTGCGCGCCGCCCTGGAGGCGGCCCACCGCCTCGGCGCCCGGACGGTCCTCCTGCTGGAGGCGGACGTCACCTCGATCACCGAGGACTGGGTGGCGCGGCTGGTCACGCCGATCCGCGAGGACAAGGCGGACCTGGTCATGCCGGCCTACGCCCGCCACCGCTACGAGGGCACGATCACCACCCAGCTGCTGGCCCCGCTGGTCCGAGCGCTCTACGGCCGGCGCCTGCGGCAGCCGCTGGGCGGGGCGATGGCGCTCTCGGGACGGCTGGTGGAGTACCTGCTGGTCCACCCCAAGTGGAACTGGACGGGGCGGGAGCTGCCGGACCTCTGGATCGGCGCCACCGCGATCGCCGACGGCTTCGCGCTCTGCGAGGCCTGGCTGGGCCGCCGGCGCGTGGAGTCGCGCACCCGGACGACCGACCTGCCGGCCATGGTGGCCCAGACCCTCGGCGGCGTCTTCGCCATCATGCTGCGGCACGCCGAGCTCTGGCGGGCGGTGCGCGGCAGCGAGCCGGTGCCGACGGTCGGCGAGCCGGTGCCGCCGTCGACCGAGCCGGTGCCGGTCGACGTCGAACGGATGGTGGCCGCCTTCCGGCTGGGGCTGCGGGATCTGGCCTCGATCTGGGAGCTGATCCTGGCCCCGGAGACGCTCGACGAGGTGCTCGGCCTGGACACGGGCGACCCCCGACGCTTCCGGTTCCCGGACGCGCTGTGGGCGCGCGTGGTCTACGACTTCGCGCTCGGCCACCGCTACGCGGTCGTCCACCGCGAGCACCTGCTGCGCTCCCTGGTGCCGCTCTACCTGGGCCGGGTGGCGGCGTTCGTGCTCGCCACGCGCGACCGCAGCGCCGAGGCCACCGAGGCGGCGCTGGACGCGGTGGGCGCGGCGTTCGAAGCCCAGAAGCCCTACCTGGCGGCGAGGTGGTCATGACCCTGCCCGGCGATCCGGCCTGGCTCCGGCGCACCGTGGTCATCGAGAACGTGTGGCCGGCCGTGGACGGCGGTCGCTACCCCGTCAAGCGCGAGGTCGGCGCGGTGGTCGAGGTCTGGGCCGACATCTTCAAGGAGGGCCACGACGTGCTGGTCGCCTTCCTCAAGTACCGCCGGGCCCGGGAGACGGCGTGGCGCGAGAGCCGCATGCGCCACCACGACAACGACCGCTGGGTGGGCGCCTTCACGCTGGATGCCAACGACCGCTGGATCTTCACCATCGAGGCGCTCCCCGACCCGTTCCGGTCCTGGCTGGTCGACCTGGGCAAGCGCGTGGAGGCCGGCCAGGACGTGGCCAGCGAGCTGCTGGAGGGCGCCGCGCTCGTCCGGGCCGCGGCCGCCCGCGCCGGCGGGGCCGACGCGGCGGTGCTGGCGGACTACGCCGCTCGCCTGGCCGCCACCGGCGATCAGCCGGCGGCGGTGGCCGCCGCCCGGGAGGAGCGGCTGGGCGCGCTCATGGACGCCTACCTGGACCGCCGGGACGCCACCTGGGCCGAGCGCCAGTACGAGGTCGTCGCCGACCGGGAGCGGGCGCGCTTCGCCGCCTGGTACGAGTTCTTCCCCCGCTCCACCGCGCCGGGACGCCACGGGACGTTCAAGGACGCCGAGGCGATGCTGGAGCGGGTGGCGGCGATGGGCTTCGACGTCGTCTACCTGCCGCCGATCCACCCCATCGGCCGCACGCACCGCAAGGGCCGCAACAACACCCTCACCGCCCAGCCGGGCGACCCCGGCAGCCCGTGGGCCATCGGCGGTCCCGAGGGCGGTCATACCGCCGTGCACCCCGAGCTGGGCACGCTGGAGGACTTCGACCGGTTCGTGGAGCGGGCGCGCTCGCTGGGCCTCGAGGTGGCGCTCGACTTCGCCATCCAGGCCTCGCCCGACCATCCCTGGGTCCGCGAGCACCCGGAGTGGTTCTTCCACCGCCCGGACGGGACGATCAAGTACGCCGAGAACCCGCCCAAGAAGTACCAGGACGTGTACCCGCTCAACTTCTACGGCGAGGACCCGCGCCCGCTGTGGGAGGAGATGAAGCGCGTGCTCGACTTCTGGATCGGCCACGGCGTGCGGGCCTTCCGCGTGGACAACCCGCACACCAAGCCGGTGAAGTTCTGGGAATGGCTGATCCGGGCCGTACAAAACGAGCACCCCGACGTCACCTTTCTCAGCGAGGCGTTCACCCGGCCCAAGATGATGAAGGTCCTGGCCAAGGCCGGGTTCACCCAGTCCTACACCTACTTCACCTGGCGCCACGACAAGGCCGAGCTTGTCGACTACTTCACCGAGATCACCTCGCCCCCGGTCAGCGAGTACTTCCGGGGCCACCTGTGGCCCAACACGCCGGACATCCTCTCCCCGTTCCTGGTCCGGGGCGGCCGGCCCGCCTTCCGCCTCCGCCTGGTGCTGGCGGCCACCCTGTCCTCGCTGTACGGGATCTACTCGGGCTACGAGCTCTGCGAGCGCGAGCCCTACGGGCACGGCACCGAGGAGTACCTGAACTCGGAGAAGTACGAGCTGAAGGCCCGGGACTGGGACGCGCCGGGGAACATCACCGACCTGATCGTGACCGTCAACCGCCTGCGCCGGGAGCACCCCGCCCTGCAGCTCTACTCCAACCTGCGCTTCTACCCGGCCGACGACCCGCACGTCCTGTTCTACGGCAAGATGACCCCCGACCGGCAGGACGCCGTGTTCGTCGCCGCCAACCTCGACCCGTTCGCGGCCCACTCGGCGTGGGTCGAGCTGCCGCTCGGCGAGCTGGGCATCGGCGATGACCAGCCCTACCGCCTTCACGACGCCCTGACCGACACCTGGCACGAGTGGCGGGGCCGCGGGGGGCGCATCACGCTCGACCCCCAGGTCGAGCCGGCCGCCGTCCTGGTCCTCCACCGCTGACGACGTCCGGCCCCGAGAGCCCGGCGTACAATCGAAATCGATGCCCAGCGACTGGTACAAGGACGCCGTCTTCTACGAGGTCCACGTCAAGGCCTTCGCGGACTCCGACGGCGACGGGGTGGGCGACTTCGCCGGCCTGACCGAGCGGCTCGACTACCTCCGGGACCTGGGCGTCGACTGCCTGTGGGTGCTGCCGATGTACGCCTCGCCGCTGCGCGACGACGGCTACGACATCGCCGACTTCTACGCGATCCACCCCGCCTACGGCACGGTGGAGGACTTCCAGAAGTTCCTCGACGCCGCCCACGCCCGGGGGCTGCGGGTCATCGCCGACCTGGTCATGAACCACACCTCCGACCAGCACCCCTGGTTCCAGGCCTCGCGCTCCGATCCCACCGGGCCCTACGGCGACTACTACGTCTGGAGCGACACCGACCGGCGCTACCGCGAGGCCCGGATCATCTTCATCGACACCGAGAAGTCCAACTGGACCTGGGACCCGGTGCGCAAGCAGTACTACTGGCACCGCTTCTTCAGCCACCAGCCCGACCTCAACTACGACAACCCGGCGGTCCGGCAGGCCATGCTGGACGTCATGCGGTTCTGGCTCGACCGGGGGCTGGACGGGTTCCGGTGCGACGCGGTGCCGTACCTGATCGAGCGCGAGGGAACCTCGTGCGAGAACCTGCCCGAGACCCACGTCATCCTCAAGGAGTTCCGCCGGGTGATCGACCGGGAGTACGGCGGCGACCGCATCCTGCTCGCCGAGGCCAACCAGTGGCCGGAGGACGTGCGCCCCTACTTCGGCGACGGCGACGAGTTCCACATGGCCTTCCACTTCCCGCTGATGCCGCGTCTGTACATGGCCGTCCGGCGGGAGGAGCGGCTGCCGATCGTGGACATCTTCACCCACACCCCGCCCATCCCGCCCTCCTGCCAGTGGTGCCTGTTCCTGCGCAACCACGACGAGCTGACGCTCGAGATGGTGACCAGCGAGGAGCGGGACTACATGTACTACGCGTACGCCCAGGACCCCCAGGCCAAGCTGAACCTGGGCATCCGCCGCCGCCTGGCCCCCCTCATGGACAACGATCGCCGCCGCATCGAGCTGCTCAACGGGCTGCTGTTCACCCTGCCCGGCAGCCCCATCATCTACTACGGCGACGAGATCGGCATGGGCGACAACCTGTACCTGGGCGACCGCAACGGCGTCCGCACGCCCATGCAGTGGTCGGGCGACCGCAACGCCGGCTTCTCCACCGCCGACAGCAGCCGGCTCTACCTGCCGGTCATCGCCGACCCGGTGTACGGCTACCAGGCGGTCAACGTCGCCGCCCAGCAGGCCCAGCCCTCGTCCCTGCTGAACACGATGAAGCAGCTGATCGCCACCCGGAAGCGCTGCCGGGCCTTCGGGCGGGGCACGATCGAGTTCCTGCGGCCGCTCAACCCCGCGGTGCTGGCCTTCATCCGCGCCCACGAGGACGAGACCATCCTGGTCGTCGCCAATCTCTCCGGCCGCTCGCAGCCGGTGAGCCTGGATCTCGCCCGCTGGCGGGGGATGGTGCCGGTCGAGCTGCTCGGCGACACCCGGTTCCCGCCGGTCACCGAGGCCCCGTACTTCCTCTCGCTCGGTCCCCACGGCTTCTACTGGTTCCGGCTCGAGTCCCGTCAGCGCCGCGACGAGCGGTACGGGATCGAGGAGGCCGCGATCTGACCGCTGACCCTCTGGCGGCGTGGCTGGCCGGCCAGCGCTGGTTCGCCGGCAAGGCCGGACGGATCCGGCGGGTCGAGGTCGAGGACGAGCTTCCGCTGGGCGGCAACGCCCTGCGGATCACGGCGGTGACGCTCGAGGACGGTCGGCGCGATCGCTACGTGGTGGCCGGCGACGTCCCGCGCGAGGCCGGCGCGGCCGGCGACGTGCTGGACGAGCCCGGGCTGGCGCTGGCCCTGCTCGCGCTGGTGGCCGGGGCCGCCGAGGTCCGGGGCCGGCGCGGCCGCATCGTGGCCACCCGGACCTCGGCCTTTCCCGCCTCGCTGCCGCC
>DATLZL010000289.1:0-11546 GCA_035574035.1 Binatia bacterium
TGCACCGGTCCGGGTGTCGCCGCACACCGGGTGGAGCGAGCCTGGCGGCGAGTGCCGTCGGGTGCGGCACGCCGCGCGGGCGAACGCCGCACTGCCGGTAAAGCACGCCGGTGGGGCGAACGCCGCGCTGCACACGCCGGCGTCCCGCTCGCCCGGTGCCGGAGATCGCCGCGCGCGCTCGGCCGCTCGACCGGGCCCGACGACACGCCGTCGGCCCGTCGCCAACGCCCCGGCCGTGTGCCACAATGTGGCCGACCGGCCGGCCGGACGGCCGTGCGCCGCCGCCGGCGCTCTGAACGGTCGCCGGGGATCGGGGCCTCCGGCGCTCAGATCGGCTGCCGGGGCTCGGAGCCTCGGCCGGCGGCCACGAGGTACCCCATGGGCGAGCGGAGCTTCGCGGAAGACGTCAAGCAACTGGGCTACGGAGCCGGCCAGGTCCTCCGGGGTGAAGGCATCCTGGCCATCACCAAGGCGCTCCTGCAGTCGGGCGTGAGCTACGTCGGCGGCTACCCGGGGGCACCCGTCTCCCACCTGCTCGACGTGCTGGCCGACGCCGACGAGCCGGTCCTGCGCCCGCTCGGCGTCTACTTCGAGCAGTCGGGCAGCGAGGCGGCGGCCGCGGCGCTGCTGGGCGCGTCCATCAATTACCCGATGCGGGGCGCGGTCACCTGGAAGTCGGTGGTCGGAACCAACGTGGCCTCCGACGCGCTCTCGCACGTGGCGTCGGCGGGCGTGGTGGGCGGGGCCCTGGTCGTCATCGGCGAGGACTACGGCGAGGGGGCCAGCATCCTCCAGGAGCGGACGCACTCGGCGGCCCTGAAGTCGAGCCTGCCGCTGCTCGACCCCCGCAACAGCCTGCCGGTCTTCGCGCGCTTCGTCGAGGAGGGGTTCGCCCTGTCCGAGGCGTGTCAGGAGCCGGTCCTGCTGAGCATCCGCATCCGCGCCTGCCACATGCGCGGCACGCTCGTCTGCAAGGACAACGTCCGTCCGCGCATCAGCATGCGCTCGCCGCTCGACCGAGCCGCCTTCAGCCTGGACCGGATCAACCTGCCGCCGGCCACCTATGCGATGGAGGCGCAGAAGTTCGAGCGGCGGATGCCGGCCGCCCGCCGCTACATCGTGGAGCACCGGCTCAACGAGGTTTACCCGGGCGAGGAGGCGGACCTGGGCCTGGTGATGCAGGGCGGGGTGTGGAACACGACGGTGCGGGCGCTGCACGCGCTCGGCCTGGCCGACCTCCACGGCCGCAGCGCCATCCCCATGCTCGTGCTCAACGTCCTCCATCCCACGGTGCCCGAGGAGCTGCTCGGCTTCCTCCGCGGCAAGCGGCAGGTGCTGGTGGTCGAGGAGGGGATGCCGAACTACCTCGAGCAGGAGCTCAAGGCGCTGGCCCACGAGGCCCGGCTCGACGTCGAGGTCCACGGCAAGGACGTCCTGTCGCCGCACGGCGAGTACGTCCCGTCGCTGGTGCTGCGGGGCCTGGCGCGCTTCCTGGTCGGGGCCGGCCCGCGCGGGGTGAGCGCGGCCGAGATCGAGGCGCGGGTGGGCGCGCTGCTGGCGGCGCCGGAGCGGGTGCGGGCGGTGCTGCCGCGGCCGGTGGCCAAGCGGCCGCCCACCTTCTGCACCGGCTGCCCCGAGCGGCCGGTGTTCAGCGCCATGAAGATCCTGCGCGAGCGGGAGCCCGAGCTCGGCGACACCCACGTCGCCCACGACATCGGCTGCAGCACCTTCTCCACCCAGGCCCCCTTTCACGTCGGCAACTCGGTGCTCGGCTACGGCATGGGGCTGGCCTCGGCCAGCGCGGTGGCGCCGAACTTCGCCCGCCGGGTGATCTCGGTGATGGGCGATGGCGGCTTCTGGCACAACGGGCTCGCCAACGGCGTGGCCAACGCGGTCTTCAACCACCAGGACTCGGTGCTCGTCATCCTGGACAACGGCTACGCGGCCGCCACCGGGCAGCACCACGTCCCGTCCACGGGCACCAACCCGCGGCGGCAGCCGACCGGCATGACGATTCAGGAGGCGCTGCGCGGGGTGGGCGTCCGATGGGTCCGGACGGTGAACGCCTACCGGATCGCCGACGTGCTGGGCACGCTGCGGGAGGCGCTCACCACCCGGTACCGGGGGCTCAAGGTCATCGTGGCCCGGGGCGAGTGTCAGCTGGAACGCCAGCGCCGCGAGCGGCCGCGCCGCCGCCGGCTCCTGGCCGAGGGCCGTCAGGTCGTCCAGCCGCGCTTCGGCGTGGACCCCGACGTGTGCACGGGGGACCACTCCTGCATGCGCTTCAACGGCTGCCCCTCGCTCACGCTGCGCGAGAGCCCCGACCCGCTGCGCGACGACCCGATCGCCCACGTGGACGACACCTGCGTCGGCTGCGGGGTGTGCGGCGAGGTCGCCCACGCCGCGGTGCTCTGCCCGTCGTTCTACGAGGTGCGCATCGTCCGGAACCCGAGCCGCCGGCGGCGGCTGCTCGGGCGGTGGCGCCGCGCGGTGCTGGCCCGCCTGGCCCCGGCGTGAGCCGGCTCTGCTCGATCCTGATCCCGGCCGTGGGCGGCCAGGGCGGCGGCGTCCTGGCCGAGTGGCTGGTGGAGGCCGGCCTCGAGGCCGGGCTCGCGAGCCACGGCACGTCCATCCCCGGCGTCGCGCAGCGCACGGGCTCCACGACCTACTACGTGGAGGTGTTCGAGGGCCCCTCCGAGGCCGCGCCGGCCTTCTCGCTCTACCCCATCCCCGGGGCGCTCGACGTCCTGCTGGCGCCGGAGTTCATGGAGGTCGGCCGGGCCATCGAGGCCGGCTTCCCGTCGCCGGAGCGGACCACGATCGTGGCCTCCACGCACCGGCTCTACTCGATCCACGAGAAGATGCCGACCGGCCGCGGCCTCTACCCGCAGGCCGACCTGGAGGCCGCCGCGCGCGCCTTCTCGCGCCGGCTGGTCGCCTTCGACGCCCTGGCCGTGGCCCGCGAGCACGGGACCGAGGTCAACGCGGTCCTGCTGGGGGCGCTGGCGGCCACCGAGGCCCTGCCGATCCCGCCGGACGCCTACCGGGCCGCGATCCGCCGGCGGGGCGTAGCGGTCGAGGAGAACCTGCGCGGCTTCGACGTCGGCCTGGCGCTGGTCCGGGGGCTCGAGCGGCCCGATCAACCGGCCACGGACGGCATCTCGACCCAGATCAGGTCGCCCGCGACGGTGGTCGGAGCCGGGGCTGTCGAAGCGTCGGTCTCTCCGCCCGCCGGCTTTGCCGAGGCGCTCGCTGCCTTCCCCGAGGGGCTGCGTCCACTCCTCGCCGCCGCGCTGGCCCGGCTCGTCGACTACCAGGACGAGCGCTACGCCCGGCGCTACCTGGAGCGCCTGGAGCCCTTCCGGGCCCGGGGCGACGAGGCGCTGCTGCGGGCGGTCGCGCGACCGCTGGCGGTCTGGATGACCTACGAGGACGCCGTCCGGGTGGCCGACCTCAAGACGCGCCGGAGCCGCTTCGAGCGGATCCGGGCCGAGGTGCGGGCCGGTGAGGCCGAGATCGAGGTCGTCGACTACCTCAAGCCGGATTTGGACGAGCTCTACGGGATCCTGCCCCACCGCCTGGTGGCGCCGCTCGCCCGCTGGGCGGAGCGGCGCTGGCCGCACGGCCGGCCGACCGTCGGCCAGCACGTGAAGACCACCACCGTGCTCGGGTTCCTGCGCTTGCGCCTGCTCGCCGCCCTGCGGCGCTGGCGGCCCATCTCCTACCGTGCCCGCCGCGAGCATGAGCGCATGGGGCGCTGGCTCGATGCGGTCCGGCGCTGCGCCGACTGGGACCGCGACCTGGCGGTGGAGGTGGCCCAGGCCGCCCAGCTCGTCAAGGGTTACGGCGAGGTGCGACGCCGGCTGATCGCCCGCTTCGACGACCTGCTGGAGCGCGTCCTGACCGCCGGCGCCCTGGAGGCCGCGGCCGGGCGCGGGTTCGCGGTGACGCGCGAGCTGGCCGCGACCTGTCGCCGGCTGGTCCTGGAGGGACCGGACCACGAGCCCCGCGCCGCTGCCCTGGCCGCCGAGGTGGTCCGGCACCTGCAGCAGAACGACCCCGAGGCCGCGACCGCCGTCCTCAAGACCGCCTGATCGGGCTCGCGCGCACGGATCTTGCCAGCCGGCCTGTCGCCCCCCGCCGTGCAGGCTCTTCGCCTCGCCCGCCGCCACGCCGAGCAGCACCGAGCCGCGGGTCGGGCTGGGACTCGGGCTCACGATCGTGCACCACCTGGTCACGCTTCCGGCGTGCGGGTGCTGGTCGTCGACGACGAGGCCGACACGCGCGACCTGGTCCGCGAGGTCCTGGGCCGGTGCGGGGCCGAGGTCGTCACCGCGGCCGACGTCCGCGAGGCTCTGGAGGCGCTGCAGCAGGAGCGGTTCGACGCCCTGGTCGACGACGTGGTCATGCCCGGCCAGGACGGCCACGAGCTGATCCGCGCCGTCCGGGCCCTGCCGCCGGACCGCGGCGGGTCGGCGGGAAGTCCCGGCGCGGGCCCGGCCGGCCGGAACCCTCAGATCGTCAGGTGGCGGCGGGTGAACTCGCCCAGCCGGTCGAAGTCGTCGGCGGTCAGGTTCACGAAGTAGAAGGCGTGGCCGCTGCGGTCGCCGCGGAGCACGAGGGAGGTCACCCGCAGCGGCGGCCCGCCGTCCGGCAGCGCGAACGTGAGCTTCACCGCCTGACCCGGCTCGAGAGCGGCGTCGTCCTGGACCTTGATACCGAAGGCGCTGACGTCCGACGCCCATCCCGACCACTCCGTGCCCCGGTACTCGATGATCCGGACCGGCAGCAGCACCGGCACCCGCGGCCCTCGTCGCCGCTCGGGGCTGCGCCCGACCCTGGCCAGCTGCCGGTGCAGGGCGTGGGGCTCCAGGGCGGCCAGGACCTCGCCCAGGCGCGGCAGGGCCACCGGCTTGCTCAGGAAGTCGAAGGCGCCGAGCGCCAGGCACTCGCGGGCCTGGGCCTCCGTTGCCACGCCGGAGACGGCGACGACCGGCACGCCCGAGCGGCGGACGACCGGCAGGCGCAGGAACTCGACGCCGCTCAGGCCGGGCAGGTGGAGGTCGAGGATGATGGCGTCGGGCGCGTCACGCTCGAGGCGGCCGAGCGCCGCCTCGGCGCTCGCGACCAGGACCGGGTCGTGGCCGAGCTCGAGGAGGAAGTCGCGGAGAACGGCCCCGGCGTCGCGATCGTCCTCGACGACCAGGACCCGCATCGGCGCGACCTACGAGGCGGGCGGCAGGTCGGCGACGGAGCGGCCGCCGGCCGCGTCCCGCCGCCGCGTCCAGCGGGCGGGCAGGCTGAAGAAGGCCGCCCAGAAGCCGGCCGGCACCGGCCGGGGTTGCAGGCCGAGCAGGCGGCCGGCGTCGAAGCCGTGGGCGGCCCGGTAGCTGAAGCTGTAGAAGGCGGCGATGCTCTTCGGGGTGATCTCGCCGTTGACCGCGATGTCGAGCCCGAGGTGCAGCAGGGCCCCCAGCACGTACCCGGTGAGGGCCGGAGCGTCGAGCCACCAGGCGGCGGCGGCGAGCAGGGCGAGCAGCTCGTAAGAGTGGAGCACGAGCACCGTCCGGCGGACCCGGCCGCCCAGGTAATAGCGCAGGAACGCCCCCGGCCGAAGGTCGCGCTGGCGCTCGAAGAGCACGTAGTCCACCGCGTGGTCCACGTCGATCAGGAAGCCCCCGGCGGCGACGCCGGCGGCCAGGGCCAGCGCCTCGCCGGCCGGCGCCTCGCGGGCGGCGACGAGCGAGACAGCGCACGCGGCGAGGGTGGTCAGAAGGTGGCCGCCGGGGCTCATGGGACGCTATCAATGTTATACTCTCCCGTCGGGCCTCGAGAAAGCGGAGGAAAATGTCCTCGGCGTACGTTCCGGTCCTGATCTTCGCCGCCTTCATCGTCGCCTTCGGCGTGGTCTCGCTGGCCGTGGCGCGCCTGATCCGCCCGTCGCGCCCCGACCCCGCCAAGCTGACGAATTACGAGTGCGGCGCCGAGCCGATCGGCTCGGCCTGGGTGCAGTTCCCGGTGGGCTTCTACCTGGTGGCGTTGCTGTTCATCGTCTTCGACACGCTGGCCGTGTTCCTCTTCCCCTGGGCGCTGATTCTCCGCTCGGCCGGACTGGCGGCCTTCTGGGTGATGGCGGCGTTCGTCGGCATCCTGGGACTCGGCTGGGCGTACGCCTACCGGGAAGGAGTCCTGGAGTGGAAGTAAAGCCACCGACCCCGCAGGTCCCGCCGCCCAACTGGAGCGACATCCCCGACCTTCAGGAGTGGGAGAAGTACCGGCAGCTGCGCGGCGAGGGCGACCGGACGTCGCCGGCGCTGGCCGCGCTCGTGGACGCCGTCTACCAGGTGCCGGGCGGCGGCGTGCTGGTGTCCTCCACCGAAAAGATCTTCGGCTGGGCCCGGAGCTCCTCCATCTGGCCGGTGACGTTCGGGCTGGCCTGCTGCGCCATCGAGATGATGGCCACCTTCGCCTCCCGCTTCGACGTCGAGCGCTTCGGCATGGTGCCGTGGGCCTCGCCGCGGCACTCCGACCTGATGATCGTCTCCGGCACGGTGACGGTGAAAATGGCCCCCATGCTGCGCCGGATCTATGACCAGATGCCTGACCCCAAGTGGGTGGTGTCCATGGGCTCCTGCGCCAACTCCGGCGGGCCGTTCCGCCACGGCTACCACGTGGTCAAAGGCGTCGACCGCGTGGTGCCGGTGGACGTTTACGTGCCCGGCTGCCCGCCCACGCCGGACTCGCTGATGTACGGGCTGCTCAAGCTGCAGGAGAGGGTGGCCGAGTTCCACCGGACCGGCCGCAAGCCCGAACCCGCCGAGGCCCCGGAAGGCTGACCGACCGGGTGGACGCCGCCGAGGTCGTGGCCCGACTCCAGGAGGCGTTCGGTGTCGAGCCGACGCCGGACGGCCGGACCGTCACCGTCGCCGTCCCGCCCGAGCGCTGGACCGAGCTCGCCGCCTTCGCCCGCCGGACGCTCGGCTGCCGCTTCTTCAGCTGGCTCTCGGCCGTGGACTGGAAGGCGGAGGGACTGGAGGTGCTCTGCCGCGTCGAGAACCTGGAGGCCGGGGTGGCCGTCATGATGCGGACACGCCTGGGCCCGGGCCAGACCCGCTGTCCCAGCCTGACGGGCCTCTGGAAGGGCGCCGACTGGATGGAGCGGGAGTGCTACGACATGTTCGGGATCGTCTTCACCGGGCACCCCGACCTCCGGCGCATCCTGCTGCCGGACGACTGGGACGGCCACCCGCTGCGGAAGGACTACGCCGTCGACACGCCGCACCCGCCCTACCGCTGAGGAGGCGCCGATGATCTACGAGCTGCGGACCTACACGCTGATGCCGGGCAAGCAGGCCGAGTACGTGAAGCTCTCGACCGAGGTGGGGCGCAAGATCCGGGGGGACCGCTACGGCACGTTCGAGGGCGGCTGGACGACGGAGTTCGGCACCCTCAACCAGTACGTCCACCTGTGGAGCTATCCCAGCCTCGACGAGCGCGCCCGGCTGCGGGCCGAGCTCGCCCGCAACGACGAGTGGACCAAGGGCTACCTGCCGCAGATCCGCCCCATGCTGCTGGCCCAGGAGAACAAGATCCTGGTGCCGGTGCTGCCGCTCAAGCGCCCGGCCGACGGCCCCCACGTCTACGAGCTGCGCTGGTACCGCGGCCACGTGGGCCGGATCGGCGAGTGGCTGGAGCTCTTCAAGGCCATCATGCCCGTGCGCGAGAAGTACTCGAAGAACGTCGGCGTCTGGCAGACCGACATGGGCACCCTCAACGAGGCCGTCCACCTCTGGGCCTACCGGGACCTGAACGAGCGGGCGGCCGTCCGGGCCCGCGCCCTGCAGGACCCCGAGTGGCAGGCCTTCATCGGCAAGGCGACGCCGCTCCTGCAGGAGATGAAGTCCGTCATCCTGAACCCCGTCCCCCACTCGCCGCTGGCCTGACGTGAGCACCGCGACGCGGACCACCGTCGAGATCGGTTACGGGGGCAACGAGCGCCTCATGATGAACATGGGGCCCCAGCACCCGTCCGCTCACGGCGTGTTCCGCGCCATCCTGACCCTGGAGGGCGAGACGGTGGTGGCGGTGGACGCCGTCATCGGCTACCTGCACCGCTGCCACGAGAAGCTGGGCGAGAGCCTCACCTACGTGCAGTACCCGACCATCGCCTCCAAGACCGACTACGTGGCGGCCATGACGGCCGAGCTGGCCTACGTGCTGGCGGTGGAGAAGGTAGGCCGGATCGACGTCCCGCCCCGCGCCCAGTGGCTCCGGGTGCTGGCGGCCGAGCTGCAGCGGATCGCCTCCCACTGCCTCTGGCTCGGCACCTGGTGCCTGGACATGGGCGGCGCCCTGGGCGGCGGCGCCACCGTCTTCCTCTACTGCATGCGCGAGCGGGAGATGATCCTGGACCTGTTCGAGGCCCTCACCGGCGCCCGGCTGCTCTACGGCTTCCACCAGGTGGGCGGCACCCGCTACGACCTGCCGGCCGGCTGGACCGCCCAGTGCCGCCGCACGGTGGACCACATCGAGCAGCGCGTCGGCGAGTACGAGGCCATGCTGGAGGACAACGCCTTCTTCCTGGTCCGCACCCAGGGGGTGGGCGTGATCTCGCCCGAGCTGGCGCAGGAGGTGGGCGTCTCCGGCCCGCTGATCCGCGGCTCGGGCATCGCCCACGACGTGCGCCGCACCGAGCCGTACTCGTCCTACGAGGTCTTCGACTTCCAGGTGCCGGTGGAGACCGCGGGGGACTGCTACGCCCGCTACCGCGTGCGGATGCAGGAGTTCCGGCAGTCGATCCGGATCGTGCGCCAGGTGCTGGACGGGCTGCCCGAGGGGCCGATCTCGTCGCGGCCGGGCGTGAAGTCGGTGGGCCAGGTGCGGATCCCCAAGGGCGAGGGCTACGCCCGGGTGGAGAGCGCGCGGGGCGAGGTGGGGCTCTACCTGATCGCCGACGGTGGTCCCAAGCCCTACCGCATGAAGTGGCGCGGGGCGTCGTTCTCCAACCTGGCCGTGCTGCCGCACATCATCCCCGGCCACAAGGTGGCCGACGTGGTGGCGATCATGGGCTCGGTGGACCCGGTCTTCGGCGAGGTGGACCGGTGAGCCTGCCCCCGCTGGCCGAGCATGCGCTCGGCGCCTTCCTGCTGCTGAACGCCATCATCCTGACGGTGACCTACCTGACCCTGCTGGAGCGGAAGTTCGCCGCCCGGATGCAGTCGCGCATCGGCCCCTACTACGTCGGCTGGCCCCACGGGTGGCTGCAGCCCATCGCCGACGCGCTGAAGCTGATGCTCAAGGAGGACGTGGTGCCGGCGGCGACCGACCGGGCGGTGTACAACCTGGCGCCGCTCGTCTTCCTGGTACCGTGCCTGCTCATCTTCGCCACCATCCCATTCGCCCCCGGGCTCGGGCTGGCCGACCTCAACATCGGCGTCCTCTTCTTCCTGGCCGTGTCGGCGCTGGAGATCGTCGGCCTCTTCATGGGCGGCTGGGGGTCGAACAACAAGTACGCGCTGCTGTCGGCCATGCGGGCGGTGAACCAGATCATCTCCTACGACCTGCCCTTCATCTTCGCCGCTCTGGTCCCGGTGGTGCTGGCCGGCTCGATGCAGATGTCGGCCATCGTCGCCGCGCAGCAGGGGCTCTTCGGCTGGTTCGCCTTCTATCCGGTGATCGGGCAGCTGGCCTTCCTGGCCTTCATCGTCGCCACGCTGGCGGCCGAGAACCGGGTGCCGTTCGACATCCTGGAGGCCGAGTCCGAGCTGGTGGCCGGCTTCCGCGTCGAGTACAGCGGCATGAAGTTCGCGTTGATCCAGCTGGGCGAGTACGCCCACATGCTGGGGACGTCGTTCCTGGGCGCGCTGCTCTTCCTGGGCGGCTGGCTGGGCCCCGGCCCGGCCTGGCTGGGCCCGGTCTGGTTCCTGCTCAAGGCGGTGCTGGTGTTCCTGCTGGTCACGTGGGTTCGCTGGAGCTTCGTCCGCATCCGGGTCGACCAAATCCTGGCCGTCTCGTGGAAGCTGCTGCTGCCCGCCACGGTACTGCTGCTGCTGGTGACCGCGTTCGTCGTCGCCGCCGGAGGCGGCCGTGGGGCCTAACGGGCGGGGGCCGGCCGGGTTCTGGTCCGAGCTGGCGCAGCTCACGCGCGCTGTCGGCCGGGCCATGGGCGTCACCCTGCGCAATCTCTTCCGGCGCCCCGTCACCGTCATGTACCCCGACCGGCCGCGGCCCTACCCCGACCGCTTTCGCGGCGTGCTGGCCCTGACCTACGACCGGGAGACCGGTGAGGAGAACTGCATCGGCTGCCGGCTCTGCGAGTACATCTGCCCGCCCCAGGTCATCAAGGTCGAGATGCTCAAGGGGGCCAAGCGCAACTACGCCAAGACCTTCACGCTGGAGCTCTACGCCTGCGAGTTCTGCGAGCTGTGCGTGCAGGTCTGCCCGACCGACGCCATCGTGATGCTCAAGACCTTCGACCTGGCGACGACCGACCGCCGCGAGCTCCTGCTCGACAAGGACCGGCTGCACGCCCTGGGGCTCGCCCACGAGCCGTCCTGGGCGACCGGGAACCGGCTGCGCGACATGCAGGCGCCGCCCCGGGCGCCGCGCGGGGCGGAGGCGAAGGCGGAGGGCAAGGAGGCCCGAGCGGAAGCCAAGGAGCCCGCTGAGTGACGGCCGGCACGCTGGGCTTCTGGGCGGTGGCCCTCGTGCTGCTGGCCGCGAGCCTCGCCACCGTCCTCACCGCGAACCTGTTCCACGCCGTCCTCTACCTGGCGGCGGCGCTGGTGGCCACCGCGCTCGTGTTTCTGTTCCTGGAGGCGCCCTTCCTCTTCGGGGTCCAGCTGCTGCTCTACGCCGGCGGGGTCGTCACCGTCCTCGTCTTCGCCATCATGCTGACCGAGCGCCTGGTGGGCGAGCGCATCACCCAGACGAGCCGCTTCCTGATCCACGGCGGCGTGGTGGCGACGGCGGTGTTCGTCGGCATCGCCGGCTTCCTGCTCCGCGCGGCTCCGGCGACGCCCGGCCCCCCCACCGGCGACCGGCTGGTCGACCTCGCCCGGGCGCTGGTCGGGCCCTACGCGCCCGCCCTGGAGCTGCTCGGCGTCCTGCTCGTGGCCGCGCTGATCGGTGCCCTCTACTTCGCTCGGGCCGAGGACTGAGGTGACCGGGCCCGGCCTCCACGCCTACCTCACGCTGGCCGCCCTCGTCTTCGCCGTCGGCCTCTTCGGCGTCCTCACCCGCCGCAACGCCATCGGCATCCTGCTCGGCATCGAGCTCATGCTCAACGCGGTCAACATCAACCTGGCGGCCTTCGCCCGCTTCCACGCCGACGTGGCCGGTCTCGTGTTCGCCCTCTTCACCATCGCCATCACCGTGGCCGAGGTGGGCGTGGGCCTGGCCATCGTCATCGCCGTGTTCCGGGCGCGGAAGACGGTGGAGGCCGACCACCTGGACCTGCTGAGGGGCTGAGCGTGGCGCGTCCCGTCCTGCTGGCCCTGGCGGTCATCGGCCTGCCGTTCCTGGCCTTCCTCCTGCTGGCGCTGGTC
>DATLZL010000290.1:0-8767 GCA_035574035.1 Binatia bacterium
CGTGGGAGTCGCTGCGCATCGAGGCCGGCTGGCCCGCGTACGGCCGCGACGTGGACGCCTCGGTGCTCCTGCCGGAGATCCCGATCGCCCGCTGGGTGTCCTACAGCAAGGGCTGCTACATCGGCCAGGAGGTGGTCGTGCGCATCCGCGACCGCGGCCACGTGAACCGCCACCTGCGCGGCCTGGTCATCGCCAGCGACACGGTGCCCGCGCCCGGCTCGGCCGTGCTCGCCGAGGGCGCCGAGGTCGGACGGGTGACGAGCGCCGCCTGGTCGTTCGGGCTCCGCCGTCCGCTGGCCCTGGCCTTCGTCCGCCGCGCCCACGCCGCGCCGGGCACCGCGCTGGAGATCCGAGCCGGCGAGCTCACGCTGCCGGCGACGGTGTCGGACCTGCCGTTCTCCCGGTAACCCGAGGACCCGTGCCCAACCGCCTGGCCCGCGAGACGAGCCCGTACCTGCTGCAGCACGCCGAAAACCCTGTGGACTGGTACCCGTGGGGCGAGGAGGCGTTCGCTTGCGCCCGGGCCGAGGACAAGCCCGTGCTGCTCTCGGTCGGGTACTCGGCCTGTCACTGGTGCCACGTCATGGAGCGCGAGTCCTTCGAGGACCACGAGATCGCCCGCCTCATGAACGAGCACTTCGTCAACGTCAAGGTGGACCGCGAGGAGCGGCCCGACGTCGACCAGATCTACATGCAGGCGGTGCAGGCGCTGACCGGCCGGGGCGGCTGGCCCATGACCGTCTTCCTCACGCCGGACGGCGAGCCGTTCTACGGCGGCACCTATTTCCCGCCCACGCCCCGCCACGGCCTGCCGGCCTTTCCGCAGGTGCTCCGGGCCGTCGCCGAGGCCTGGCGCCACCGCCGGTCCGAGGTGCTCGCCTCCGCACGCCAGCTGGCGGCCGAGCTCGGGCGGGGCGAGCGCCTGCGGGCCAGCGGCCGCCTGCTCACCGACGACATCCTGGCCGGCGCCTTCGCGGCCCTGGCCGCGCAGTTCGACGAGACGCACGGCGGAACCGTCGGCGCGCCGAAGTTCCCCCAGCCGATGATCTGGGAGTTCGTGCTGCGCGTCTGGAAGCGCACCGGCCGGGAGGCGGCTCGGAGCATGATCCAAACCACCCTCACGCGCATGGCCCGGGGCGGTATCTACGACCAGCTGGGCGGCGGCTTCCACCGCTACTCGGTCGACGACCGCTGGCTCGTGCCGCACTTCGAGAAGATGCTCTACGACAACGCCCAGCTCGCCTCGCTCTACCTGCACGGCTGGCTGGCGTTTGGCGAGCCGGAGTACCGCCGTGTGGCCGAGGAGACGCTCGATTACCTGCGGCGCGAGATGCGGGATCCGGCCGGCGGCTTCTACTCGGCGCAGGACGCCGACTCCGAGGGCGAGGAGGGCAAGTTCTTCGTCTGGACGCCGGCCGAGGTGCGCGACGTGCTGGGCGCGGACGCCGAGGCGGCCCTGACCTACTGGGGCCTCGACCGCGGGCCGAACTTCGAGGGCAAGAACGTGTTGTGGGTCCCGGGGGAGCCGGACCCGGAGCGGATGGCGGAGGCGCGGAGGCGGCTCTTCGAAGCTCGCGAGCGGCGGATGCGTCCGGCCCGGGACGACAAGGTGCTCACGGCCTGGACCGGCCTGGCCGCCCGGGCCTTCGCCGAGGCCGGCCGCGCGCTGGGGCGCGACGACTACCTGGACGCCGCCCGGGCGGCGGTCGAGTTCGTGCTGAGCGCGCTGCACGACCCCGCCGGCCGGCTGCTCCGCACGTGGAAGGACGGCCAGGCGCGGCTCAAGGGCTACCTGGAGGACTACGCGATGGCGGCGGCGGCGCTGCTCGAGGTCTGGGAGGCGACCTTCGAGCGCCGGTGGCTCGACCAGGCCCGCCGCCTGGCCGACGACATGCTCCGGCTCTTCTGGGACGATGCCGTGGAGGGCTTCTACGACACCGGGAGCGACCACGAGCGGCTCATCGTGCGCCCGCGCAATCTGTTCGACAACGCCGTGCCGGCAGGTTCCTCGGTCGCCATCGAGACGCTGCTGCGCCTGGCCGTGCTCACCGGCGAGCGCTCGTACGAGGCGCGGGCGGTGGCGGCGCTCCGGGCGGTGGCCGACCTGATGGCCCGCTATCCGGCCGGGTTCGGGCGCTTCCTCTGCGCCCACGACTTCCACCTCGGCCCGGTCACCGAAGTCGCGCTGGTGGTGCCGCCCGGCGCCGACCCCGAGCCCCTGCTCCGCGAAGTCTTCGGCCGCTACCTGCCGAACCGCGTGGTGGCCGGCGCGCGCGACGGGGACGACAAGGCCGCCGCCGGCATCCCGCTGCTCGAGGGCCGGCGGGCGCTCGACGGCCGGCCGACGGCGTTCGTCTGCCGAAATTACGCCTGCGACCTCCCCACCACCGATCCGGCTGCGCTCGCCCGCCAGCTCGGGACGTAGGGTTCGCCCGAGCCCGCGGGAGGGCGGATGCATACGGAGGGCGGGTGTATACTTCGGATCGCGGCCGTGGGGGGAGGGTTCCCTGAGAACCGGGTGCGGCCCGGGACCCCTCGAACCTGCTCTGGGTAACGCCAGCGAAGGGAACACGGCGCGCGAGGCTACGGCCGCACCCGCATCCGGTGGGCGCGGCCGTCGTGCTTTCCGGCCCGAGGAGCGCCCGCCGCGCAGCGACGAGCCCGGAGTTGAAGATCACCGTCAACGGCCAGCCGATGGAGGTCGCCGACGACCTGACGGTCGACGGGCTGCTGGCGACGCTCGGCGTGCGGCGCGAGTTCACCGCGGTGGCCGTCAACGCCGAGGTGACGCCGCGGGCCGCCCACGCCACCACCCGGCTCAAGGACGGCGACCGGGTGGAGATCGTCCGGCCCATGGGAGGGGGATAGCGATGCACGACACGCCGCTCGTGATCGGCGGCCGGGAGTTCACCTCCCGCCTCATCGTCGGCACCGGCAAGTACAGCTCGCTGGAGGTCATGCGGCAGGCCCACGAGGAGTCGGGGGCCGAGATCATCACCGTCGCCCTGCGCCGGGCCCAGCTGCCGACCGGCGAGTCGATCCTCGACTACATCGACACCAAGCGGTTCACGATCCTGCCCAACACCGCCGGCTGCTACACTGCCGACGAGGCGATCCGGACGGCCTACCTGGCCCGGGAGGCGGGCTTGGGCGACATGATCAAGCTCGAGGTCATCGGCGACGCCCGCACGCTGTTCCCCGACGTGCCCCAGCTCCTGGAGGCGACGCGGACGCTGGCCCGCGAGGGCTTCGTGGTGATGCCGTACACCAATGACGACCCGGTGGCGGCCCGCAAGCTCGAGGACGCCGGCGCGGCTGTCGTCATGCCGCTGGCGGCGCCCATCGGCTCCGGGCTCGGCATTCGCAACCCCTACAACCTGCGCATCATCCTCGAGACCGTCACCGTGCCGGTCATCGTGGACGCCGGCGTCGGCACCGCCTCCGACGCCGCCATCGCCATGGAGCTCGGCTGCGACGGCGTGCTGATGAACACCGCCATCGCCGCCGCCCGCGACCCGGTGGCCATGGCCCGGGCCATGCGCCTGGCCGTGGAGGCGGGTCGCCTGGCCTACAAGGCCGGCCGCATGCCCAAGAAGCTCTATGCCAGCGCCTCGTCGCCCCTCGAGGGGCTGCCGGATTGGGCGACGAGCTGAGGCTCTGCCTCGTCACCGACCGGACCCAGACGCGTGACCGCGACCTGATCACCGTCGTCGGGGAGTGCCTGGCGGCCGGGCTGCCCGCGGTCCAGGTCCGCGAGAAGGACCTGCCCGCCGCCGAGCTGGCCCGCCTCGGCCGCGCCCTCCGCGCGCTCACCGCCGCCCGCGGCGCGCTGCTGATCGTCAACGACCGGGTGGACGTGGCGCTGGCGGTGGGAGCCGACGCCGTGCAGCGGACGAGCATGTCGCTCCCCATCGAGGACATCCGCGCGGTGGCCGACAAGCGTTTGCGGATCGGCGCCTCCGTGCACGGGCTGGAGGAGGCGCTGGCCGCCCAGGAGGCCGGCGCCGACTGGCTCGTCTTCGGGCCCGTCTACGACACGCCGTCCAAGCGCCGCTATGGACCGCCCCAGGGCCTCGGGGCGCTGCGGCGGGTGGCGGCGGCGACGCGGCTGCCGGTCGTCGCCATCGGCGGGATCACTCCCGAGCGCGTGCGCGAGGTGCGGGAGGCGGGCGCCGCCGGCGTGGCCGTGATCTCCGCGATCCTGACCGCCGAGCGTCCCGGCGACGCCACCCGGCGGTTCCTCGATGCGCTGGCCGCCTGAGCCGGCCCTGGGCCGGGACCGGGCCGCGCGGAGCGCCGAGCCGGTCGGGCGGGGCGAGCCCGTGAGCCGCGCGTGAAGATCATCGTCGTCGGGGGCGGCGTGATCGGATGCGCCTGCGCCTGGGAGCTGGCCAAGGCCGGTTGCGCGGTGACGCTGCTGGAGCGCGCCACGCCGGGGGCCGAGGCTTCGGGCGCCGCCGCCGGCCTGCTGGCGCCGCTCGGCGAGGCGGCCGCCAGCGCGTTCCGCGACCTGGCCGTCGCCTCCTGGCGGCTCTATCCCGGCGTCGTGCGCGAGCTGCGCGAGCGCACCGGCGTGGACGTGGAGTACGTCACCCGCGGCACGATCTACCCGCTGTTCACCGCCCAGGACGTGCGGGAGGCCGAGGCGCGCAGCCGCTGGGCGCTCGGCCCGGAGTTCGGCGTGGAGGCGTGGGACCGGGCCGAGCTGCGCACGCGGGAGCCGGGCATCTCGTCGGCGGTCAGCGGCGCGATGTTCGTGCGTGGCGATCACTGGGTGAACAACGAGCGCCTCGTGGTCGCTTACGCCCAGGCCGCGGTGGCGGCCGGCGTGGCGCTGCTCACCGGATGCGCGGTGTCGCGCGTCCTGGTCGAGCACGGGCGCGTGCGGGGCGTCGTGGCCGACGGCGAGCGGCTGGCCGGTGACGCCGTCCTGCTGGCGGCCGGGGCGTGGACGCCCGCGCTCGCCGCCTCCTTCGGCGCGCCCCTGCCGATGGAGCCGCGACGCGGCCAGATGCTGGCCCTGGCGCACCTGCCGCCGGTCGTCCGGCACGCCATCCACGGCGAGCGCGTGTACCTGGTGCCGCGACCCTCGGGTGAGCTGCTGGTCGGCGCCACGGTGGAGCGCGTCGGCTTCCAGCGGGCGGTCACGGTGCAGGGCGTGGTCGGCCTGCTCCAGGCCGCCGTCGAACTGGTCCCGGCTCTGGCCGGCCTGCCCATCAACCGGGCCTGGTTCGGCTTCCGCCCGTGGGCGCCCGACAGCCTGCCGATCCTCGGGCCGTGGCCCGGCATCGACGGCCTCTGGATCGCCACCGCGCACTTCCGTAACGGCATCCTGCTGGCGCCGATCACCGCCCGGATCCTCACCGACTGGATCGTGGCCGGCAAGACCTCGATGCTCCTCAAGGACTTCCTACCGGATAGGTTTATAAAGAGGCGTCAGACATGACAACAGATCAGATAAAGAACCGCGTGTGGGAGGCCATCGACCGCCGGGCGGAGGAGATCATCCGGCTGGGAGAGCAGATCCGCCGTCAACCCGAGCTCGGGTTCAAGGAGTTCCGCACGGCCCGCCTCGTGGAAGAAACACTCGGACGGCTGGGACTGACGCCGCGGGTGGGGCTCGCCATCACGGGAGTGCGGGCCGACCTCGCGGGTCGGGCGGGCGAGGGCCCCACGTTCGCGCTCCTCGGGGAGCTCGACGGGCTGGTCGTGGCCGGCCACCCGGAGGCGGACCCCGAGACCGGGGCCGCGCACGCCTGTGGCCACAACGCGCAGGTGGCCGGGCTGCTCGGCGCGGCGATGGGCCTCGTCGAAGCGCGGGCCGCCGAGCACCTGGCCGGCCGGGTCGTCTTCTTCGCCGTGCCGGCCGAGGAGTACGGCGACATCGAGTGGCGCGTCGCCCAGGCCCGGGCCGGCAAGCTCGAGTTCCTCGGCGGCAAGCCGGAGCTGCTCCGCCTGGGTCACTTCGACGACGTGGACGTGGCCATGATGATCCACACCACGTCGCGCCCCGAGGACGGCCGGGCCGGCGTGCCGGCTTCCAACAACGGCTGTCTGGTGAAGACTGTCCGCTACCTGGGCCGGGCGGCCCACGCCGGCGGGGCGCCGTGGATGGGGGTCAACGCCCTCTACGCCGCCCAGATCGGACTGAGCGCGATCAACGCCCTCCGCGAGACCTTCCGGGACGAGGACACGATCCGCGTGCACCCGATCATCACTCACGGCGGCTCCCAGGTGAATGTGATCCCGGCCGAGGTCCGGCTGGAAACCTACGTGCGCGGCCGCACGGTGGAGGCGATCCTCGACGCCGCCGCCAAGGTCGACCGGGCGCTGCGGGCCGGCGCGCTGGCCCTGGGCGCGAAGGTCGAGATCCAGACGCTGCCCGGCTACATGCCCATGCAGTGCGACGCGACCATGGCCCGCTGGTTCCGGGCCGACGCCGAGCGGCTGGTCGGCCCCGACCACTACCGCGCCATCGGCCACCGCACCGGCTCCACCGACATGGGCGACCTCTCGCAGGTGATGCCCGTCCTCCATCCCTACGTCGGCGGCGCCCGGGGCACCGGCCACGGGCCCGACTTCGCGATCACCGATCCGGCGCTGGCGTACGTCACGACAGCCAAGCTGCTGGCCGCCATGGCCGTCGACCTGCTGGCCGACGGCGCCGCCGGCGCGCGCGAGGTTCTCCGCACGGCCCGGCCGCCCATGACCCGCGAGCAGTACCTCGCCTTCCAGCGTCGCCAGGCCCGGGTCGAGCTGTTCGAGGCCTGAGGTTTTCGCCGGGACGCGGCGCCGGCGTCGCCCATGTACGGAACGAGCCCGGTCGAGTTCCCGCGGCGGATCGTCTGCCTCACCGCCGAGACGACCGAGATCGCCTTCCTGGTCGGCGCCGGCGACCGGGTGGTCGGCGTGCCCGGGACGGCCCGCCGTCCCGACGCCGCCCGCGAGAAGGCGCGGGTCGGCGGCTTCACCACCTTCCGCGTCGAGCGCATCCTGGCCCTCGAGCCCGACCTCGTGCTGGCCTTTTCCGACCTCCAGCGGGACGTGGTGGCCGAGCTGATCGGCCGCGGCGCCGCCGTGCTGTGCACCAACCAGCGCTCGTTCGAGGAGGTGCTGCGCGCGGTGCTCGTCATCGGCGGCGCACTGGGGTGCGAGGCCGGCGCGCGGGCGCTGGTCGGCGACATGCAGGACGAGGTGCGGCAGGTGCGCGAGTACTCGAGCGTCTGGCCCGACCGCCCGCGCGTCTACTTCGAGGAGTGGCCGGAGCCGCTCATCGCCGGCATCCGCTGGGTGTCCGAGCTCATCGAGTTCGCCGGCGGCCAGGACATCTTCGCCGACCTCCGCGACCGCCGCCCGGCCCGGGAGCGCATCGTCAGCGCCGAGGAGGTGATCCGGCGCGACCCGCAGATCATCCTCGCCTCGTGGTGCGGGCGCCCGGTGGACCTCGCGGCCATCGCCGGCCGGCCGGGCTGGGACCGGATCAGCGCCGTCCGGGCCGGCCAGATCCACGCGCTGGACGGGGCCGACGTGCTGGCGCCGGGCCCGTCGCTCATGGTCGGCCTGCGCCGCATCCACGACATCATTCAGGCCTTTCAGACGACGGCCTGAGACTTTCCGGGCGCGTGTCGGCGGCGTACACTGATCGGGCACCAAAAAGCTTTGGGCCCGACCGGCCCCGGCCCTAGGATTGGAGCCCGCGCGCATGCCAGATCTCGTTCCCGAGCGCTTCTTCGCCGACCGGTTCGGCGTCACGCCCTCGCACCTGGAGCGATTGCTGGGTTCGGCGCTCGGGAACCGCGTGGACGACGCCGACATCTACCTTGAGTACCGGGTGAACGAGGAGCTGGTCCTCGAGGAAGGCGTGGTCCGGAAGGCGGCCCGGCACGTGAGCCAGGGGGCCGGGGTACGCGCGCAGGCCGGCCTCCGCACCGGCTACGCCCACACCGACGACCTCTCGCTGCCGAACCTGGAGGAGGCCGCTCGCCAGGCCCGCGCGATCGCCACCGCCGCTGCGGCCTCGGCGGTGGTGGCGGTGCCCGACCGCCGTCCGCACGACCTCTACACACTCGACGAATCGCCGGTGGCGGCCGATCTCGCCCGCAAGGTCGAGCTGCTCCGGCAGGTGGATGCGGCCGCCCGCGCCGCCGACCCGCGCGTCAAGCAGGTCATGGTCACGCTGAGCGCGGAGGAGGTCGTGGTGCTCATCATGACCGCGGCCGGCTGGAGCGTCGGCGACCTCCGCCCCCTCACGCGCCTCAACGTCACCGTCATCGCCGAGCAGGGCGGCCGGCGCGAGGTGGGCTCGCAAGGCGGCGGCGGTCGAGTGCCGTTCGCCTGGTTCGTGGAAGGCGGGCGCTGGCGGCGCTACGCGACCGAGGCCGCCCGCCAGGCCGTGCTCAAGCTGGGCGCGGTCGAGGCGCCGGCCGGAACCATGACCGTGGTGCTGGGGCCCGGCTGGCCCGGCATCCTCCTGCATGAGGCGGTGGGGCACGGGCTGGAGGGCGACTTCAACCGCAAGGGCGTCTCGGCCTTCGCCGGCCGCCTGGGCCAGCGGGTGGCCTCCGAGCTCGTCACGGTGGTGGACGACGGCACCCTGCCGAACCGCCGCGGATCGCTCAACGTGGACGACGAGGGCACGCCCACCGGCCGCACTGTCCTGATCGAGCGCGGCGTCCTGCGCGGGTACATGCAGGACAAGCTGAACGCCCGGCTGATGGGCATGGCCCCGACCGGCAACGGCCGGCGGGAGTCGTACGCCCACCCGCCG
>DATLZL010000291.1:0-4733 GCA_035574035.1 Binatia bacterium
CGGCCAGCGCCACGGCCGCCTGGGTCTGCCCGGAGGCGGCGGCGAGCCGCTCGGCGATGAGCGCCCGGAGCGCCGTCGACAGGTGGATCTCGTCGCCGGCGGCCGCCACCAGATCGCCGGGCGTGGGCGCCCAGGACAGCCTCAAGCCCGCCAGCGCCGCCGGCACGGAGGGAGCGAGCGCCGGCGCGCTCGTGGCCGCGACGACGGCTCCCACGCCGGCGACCACGGCCGGCGGCAGGGAGGCCCGCTGGCTCGGCTGGGGCCGGGGCGGGAAGACCGACAGCCGGTCGCCGGGCGGCGACAGCATCAGCCGGTCCTCGACCACCGTGCCCAGGGCCCAGAGCGACCCGTAGACCGCCCCGTCGGCGTCCCGCAGCCTCCACGGCGCATGGCGGGCGACGCCCTGCCAGTCCGGCCGCACGTACGCGCGCCCGCCCCACACCACCTTCTCGACGCGGCCACGGAGGTTCACGCAGGCGCCGTGCGGGGCGAACCACCGCTCGTGCGGCGCCGGGCGCCACGCGAGATCGCCGCTCATGAACGCGGCCAGCGGGTCCGCCGGGTCGCCCTCGTAGCGGAACGCTTCGAGGAGCGTGAGGAAGAGCGTCTCGGTGGGGTAGGGGCCCGCGTAGCGCAGCGCCGGCCGGCCCTGGTCGGCGGCCAGCGTCGCGAGCAGATTGAGCACGGCGCCGCCGGCTCCGGGCGGCAGGCGGCCGGGTTCGGCCAGCACCGGGATCCGGTCCACCGCTTCCCACCGGACGGCCTCGCACACGGTGAGCGGGCGTCCGGTGTCGCCGGCGGCGGTGGCGTGCCACAACCGGTCGGACAGGCCCCAGGGCGCCTCCCGGGTCGCCCGTGGCTCGAGCCGGATCCACGAGCGGTCGGGAAGCCGCACCCACGCCGCTTCCAGCCGGCCCCCGTCCCACCGGAGCACCGTCAGGAGCGTCCCGTCACGGTCCACCTCGAGCGCGCGCCGGGGCCCCTCGTCCGTCGGCAGGCGGCAGACGACGGTGCCGTGGACGCCAGACTGGACCAGGTCGGGGGCGGGCGAGGCGAGCGCGCGGCGGAGCATCTCGGCGGCGCGCGCGCCGAGCGCCGGAGCCGCCTCGTCCAGGGCCCGAAGCGCCAGGGAGGCCGGACCGGGCGGCACGAGGCGAATGATACAATGCCGAAGTGTTCGGAGTCCCGCCCGTGCGCTCCGTCCCGACATGGCCCCTGACGAGCTGACCCGACTCTCCGCCGTCGAGCTCGCCGCGCTGATCCGGTCCAAGGCGGTCTCGCCCGTCGAGGCCACCCATGCCGTGCTGGCGCGCATCGAGGCCCTCAATCCCCGGCTCAACGCGTTCTGCCTGGTGGCCGCCGACGCCGCCCGGCGGGCGGCCCGCGAGGCCGAGATCGCGGTGATGAAGCAGGAGCCGCTGGGACCGCTGCACGGCGTGCCGGTGTCGATCAAGGACGTCATCTTCACGCGGGGGCTGCGCACCACCGGCGGCTCCCGCCTCTTCGCCGAGGCGGTGCCCGAGGAAGACGACGTGACGGTGGCGCGACTGCGCGGCGCCGGAGCCGTCATCGTCGGGAAGACGACGACGTCGGAATTCGGCCACAAAGCCGTCACCGAGAGCCCCCTGTTCGGGGTGACCCGCAATCCCTGGAACCCCGCGCTCACGCCGGGCGGCTCCAGCGGCGGCGCCGCCGTCGCCGTCGCGACCGGCCAGGGCCCGGTCGCGCTCGGCACCGACGGCGGGGGCTCGCTGCGCATTCCGGCGGCGTTCTGCGCCGTGTACGGGTTCAAGCCGTCGTGGGGCCGGGTGCCGCAGACGGTCGGCTTCCCGGCCTGGGAGCATCTGAGCTGCACGGGGCCGTTGACCCGGACCGTCCGCGACGCCGCGCTCGTGCTCGACGTGCTCGCCGGGGGCGACGACCGGGACCGCTTCTCGCTGCCGCGCGAGGCCGGCTCGTACCTGGAGGCGTGCGAGGAGTCGGTGAAGGGACTGCACGTGGCGTGGGCGCCCGACCTCGGCTACGCCGTCGTGGATCCGGCCGTGCAGGCCGCCTGCGAGAACGCGGCGGCGGAGTTCGAGGCGCTCGGCTGCCACGTCGAAGTCGTCAACCCCGGCTGGGAGAGCCCGGAGGAGATCTTCGGCACGATCGTGGCCGCCCAGTTCTGGGCCCACTGGTCGGACGCCCTGGCCGAGGGCGAGGCCCAGATGGATCCCACGCTGGCGAAGTTCGTGCGGCGGGGTGCCGGCATCGGCACGCGCGACTACGTCCTGGCCCACGACCGAGCCCGGCGCTTCTGGGCCGAGGTGCAGTCGTTCCTGGCCCGCTTCGACCTGCTGCTGACGCCCACCACGGCGGTGCCGCCGTTTCCCGCCGCCGAAGCGCCGCCGCGCGAGATCCAGGGCCGGCGGGTGTCGGTGCTCGGGTGGATGCCGTTCACCTATCCCTTCAACCTCACCGGGCAGCCGGCGGCCAGCGTGCCGGCCGGCTTCACCGACGACGGCCGGCCGGTCGGCCTGCAGATCGTGGGCCGGCGCCACGCCGACCGCACGGTCCTGGCCGCCTCGGCGGCCTACGAGGCCGCCTGTCCCTGGGCGGAGCGGCGGCCGCCGGCGTGAAGTCGGGTTCCTCCATGACGCCGGCCGCTCGCTGGGCCCTGGTATCGGCGGTGCTGGCCGCGCTGCTGGCGCTGCTGATCTGGCTGGTCGTGATCGACGCGCCGGTCGTCCGCTTCCTGGTCCGGCTGTATCGCGACAAGCACTTCCTCAAGGAGACGGTCGCCTCGTGGGGCTGGGCGGCGCCGGTGGTGTTCATCCTGATCCAGGCCCTGCAGGTCGTGATCTCGCCGATTCCGGGCGAGATGACCGGCCCGGTGGGCGGCGCCCTGTTCGGCACCACCTGGGGCCTGGTCTACTCCACCGTCGGGCTGACGATCGGCACCCTGGTCTGCTTCGCCATCGGCCGGAAGTGGGGCGAGCCGTTGGTGCGGCCCTGGCTGTCGGAGCACAACTGGAACCGCCTCAACTTCATCCTGGAGGCCGAGGGGGCGATCCTCTGCTTCATCCTCTACCTGATCCCCGGCTTCCCGAAGGACATCATCTCGTACCTGTTCGGGATCAGCCCGATGCCCTTCTGGCTCTTCGCGCTGGTGTCCACGGCCGGGCGCCTGCCCGGCACCTGGATCTCCTCCTACTTCGGCGCCAGCGTGGGCGAGCACCAGTACCTCTACGCCATCGCCTTCATCGCCGTGGTGGCGGCGCTGTGCCTGCCGCTCTACTACTACCGCGACCGGATCGTGGCCCGCTTCCACCGCAAGCGGCCCCGGCGCCAGCCCGGCCGGGCAGGACAGGCGCCTTGACGGCCGCCGCGCGGCTCGGCTAGAGTAGCCGCCGCCATGATGTCCCTCAGCCGGTGCCGGGCGTTCGCGGGCTTCGCGTTCTTCTTTCTCGAGGTCTGCCCGGGCGCCCTGACCTAGCGAGCAGGGAGCCGCGGGCGGACCGAGGCCCGCGGCGCCGACGATCCCAGGCCGCGGGCCACCCCGCGGCCTTCGTCATTTCAGGGGATCGGAGGAGAGCCATGATCATCGTGCTGAAGGCGGGGACGAGCGAGGCCGACATCCAGGAGGTCGCGCGGCGCGTGCGCGATCTGGGCTACACGCCGCACACCATCCGGGGCGAGCTGCGCACGGTCATCGGCGCCGTGGGCGACGAGCGCGGTAAGGAGGACCTGCTGTCGCTCGAGAACCTCGAGTGCGTCGAGACGGTGCAGCGGGTGCTGCAACCCTACAAGCTGGCCAGCCGGGAGACCAAGCCGGAGCCGACGGTGGTCCGCGTCGACGGCGTGGCGGTGGGGGCCCGGCGGGTCGTGGTCATGGCCGGCCCCTGCTCGGTGGAGTCGCGGGAGCAGGTGCTGGAGGTGGCGGCCAAGGTCAAGGCCGCCGGCGCCGCCATCCTGCGGGGCGGGGCCTTCAAGCCGCGCACCTCGCCCTACGCCTTCCAGGGGCTGGAGGAGGAGGGCCTCAAGCTCCTGGCCGAGGCCAAGCGGGAGACGGGGCTGCCGGTGGTGACGGAGGTGATGGAGCCGGAAAAGGTTCCGGTGGTGGCCGAGTACGCCGACATCCTGCAGATCGGCGCCCGCAACGTGCAGAACTTCTCGCTGCTGCGCCGGGTGGCGGAGGCCCGCAAGCCGGTGCTCCTCAAGCGCGGCATGGCGACCTCGATCCAGGAGTGGCTGCTGTCGGCCGAATACATCCTGAGCGGCGGCAACCCCGACGTGATCCTCTGCGAGCGCGGCATCCGCACCTTCGAGACGGCCACCCGCTTCACCATGGACCTCAACGCGGTGCCGGTCCTGAAGAAGCTGACCCACCTGCCGGTCGTGGTCGATCCGAGCCACGGCACCGGGCACTGGGAGTACGTGGAGGCCATGGCCCGGGCGGCGGTCGCCGCCGGCGCCGACGGGCTCATCATCGAGGTCCACCCCCGACCGGCCGAGGCGCTCAGCGACGGCCCGCAGTCGCTCAAGCCCGAGCGGTTCGCCCAGCTGATGGCGCGGGTGCGCCGGGTGGCCGAGGCCGTGGACCGGGACGTCTGAGGCCCGGCCGCTGTACCGCTATAATTTCGGGCGGTATGCCGACCGCCTGGCCGGTCCGGCTCCGCAGCCGGCTGCTGCTCGCGCTGGCCGCCTCGCTGGCGCTGCACCTGCTCGTGGCGCTGGGCCTCTACCTGGTGGGC
>DATLZL010000292.1:0-2645 GCA_035574035.1 Binatia bacterium
CGGGCCGGCGGCGAGCCGCTCGGCGAGCCGGCGCGTCTCCTCCGCCAGCGCGGCCGCCGGCACCACGCGGTTCACCAGGCCCAGGCGCGCCGCCTCGCCGGCCTCGACGATGTCAGCGGTGAAGATCAGCTCCTTGGCCCGCGCCAGCCCGACCAGACGCGACAGCAGCCAGGTGCCGCCGCCGTCGGGCACCAGACCGATGCGGGCGAAGACCTGGCCGAACCGCGCCCGGTCGCTGGCCACGATGAGGTCGCAGGCCAGGGCCAGGTTGCAGCCGGCCCCGACGGCGAAGCCGTCCACGCTGGCGATGGTCGGGCGCGGGAAATCGACGAGCCGCAGGACCAGACGGTTGAGAACCTCCACGCGCGCCCGGCCTTCGGCCGCCGTGTACCGGCGCTCGCGCATGGACTTCACGTCGCCGCCGGCGCAGAAGTGGCCGCCGGCACCGGTCAGCACCAGCACCCTCAGCTCGGGATCGCGCTCGAGCTCGTCCAGCGCCGCGGCCAGCTCCTGGCGCATCGCGGCGTCCAGCGCGTTGCGCGCCTCCGGCCGGTTCAGGGTCAGCGTGGCGATCGCTCCCGCGCGCTCCAGGATGAGGCTCGCGTAACCCATGCGTGTCTCCCGTCGAGCGGGGCCGCTACTCGGCGGCCACGGCCGGCCGCAGCCGGCCCACCCGCTCGTCGATGGTGAGGCTGACCACCGCCGCCAGCGCGAGGATCGCGGAGCCGACCGCGAAGGCGGCGCCATAGCCGCCGGTGACCTCGAAGAGGTAGCCGCCCAGCCAGGAGCCGGCGGCGGCCCCGGTCTGGTGGGCCAGGAACATCGTCCCGAACACCGAGCCGACCGAGTAGCGACCGAAGATGGTCGCGGTCAGGGCCGACGTCATGGCGAAGACGCCGCCCATGGTGGCGCCGCCGGCGGCGGCCACGACCAGCAGCGCGATCGGGTCGTCGCGGACGGCGAAGAGGCCGACCAGCAGCAGCGCCCGGCCTCCGTAGATCCAGGCCAGCACCGGCCGACAGCCCAGACGGTCGCCGAGCGCGCCCAGCCCCAGCGCGAACCCGACGCTGGTACCGCCCAGCAGGGCCATGGCCCACGAGGCCAGCATGGGCGAGTAGCCGTGGTCGGTGAGCATCGGTACGCCGTGGGCGGAGAGCAGGCTCATCGTGAACCCGCAGGTGGACAGCGCCCCGGCCAGCTGCCAGAACGGGACCGTCTGTACCGCGGTCGAGACCGGCGTGCGCTCGCCCGAACCGCTCGCGGACGGCGCCGGCGGGCCGCCGTCGGGCGCCAGGCCCATCGCCTCCGGCGACTCCCGGATGACCCAGAGCGCGAGCGGCAGCAGCAGGGCCAGCAGGGCGAGCGCGATGACGAGGTAGGTCAGCCGCCAGCCCAGCGTCAGGATGAGCCACATCGCGACCGGGACCAGCAGGCTCATGCCGGCCATCGAGGCGCCGCCCAGCACCGACAGCGCCGTGGCCCGCCGCCGCGTGAACCAGCGCGTGACCACCGCCGAGGCCACCACGTGGCCGGTGGCAGCGAGGCCGAAGGCCATGAACACGCCCCAGACGAGGTAGAGCTGCCACAGCGCGGTGACCGCTCCGGTGGCGCCGGCCGACAGCGCCAGCACCACGGTGCCGATCAGCGTCACCGGCCGGGCGCCCAGCCGGTCGGCCAGCCAGCCCACCACGGGAATGAAGGCGCCGTAGAGCAGGAGCCCGACCGCGATGACCAGCGAGTAGGCGGCGCGGTCGAGCCCCAGGTCGGTGACCATCGGCTTGAGGAAGGGCCCGACGGTGAAGCGGACGCCGGTGGAGACGAACACCATGGCGGCGAAGGCCAGCGTCACCCACCAGCCGTAGAAGACGCGCGGGGACATGGGCCGGAGCCACTATAGCCGAGCGACCAGCGTGTTACAATCCGCCGGCCCGATGCGACTGGCGCGGACGCTCATCGGCATGGTCCACCTGCCGCCGCTGCCCGGCAGCCCGCGCTGGGACGGCGCCATGGAGCGCGTCATCGCCGCCGCGCTGGCCGACGCCCGCGCGCTGGTCGAGGGCGGCATGGACGCGCTCCTGGTCGAGAACCACGGCGACGCGCCCTTCACCGCCGGCCGCGTGGAGCCGGCCACCGTCGCCGCCATGGCCGTCGCCGCCGCCGCCCTGCAGCAGGCCTTCCCGACGGTCCCGCTCGGCATCAACGTCCTCAAGAACGACGCCCGCGCCGCGCTGGCGGTGGCGGTGGCGGTCGGGGCCCGGTTCATCCGGGTCAACGTGCACGCCGGCGCGGTGCTGGCCGACCAGGGCATCGTGCACTCCGACGCCTACGGGACGCTGCGCGAGAGGCGGCTGCTCGCCGCCGACGTGCGGATCTTCGCCGACGTGCAGGGCAAGCACGCGGTGCCGCTCGTCCCCGTGGACCTCGAGCAGGAGGCGCGCGACCTCGTCCACCGGAGCCTGGCCGACGCGCTGGTCGTCTCGGGCCGGGCCACCGGGGAGGCGACGCCGCTCGGCGACGTCAAGCGCGTCCGCGGCGCCGTGCCCGGCACGCCGGTCCTGGTCGGCAGCGGGGTGACGCCGGACACGGTGGCCGACGCCCTCGCCCTGGCCGACGGCGTCATCGTCGGCACCGCGCTCAAGCACGAC
>DATLZL010000293.1:0-3578 GCA_035574035.1 Binatia bacterium
CGAGCCGCGCGGCGGCGCCGGCCGGCTCCACCCCCGCGCACCAGGCCGCCGCGCCGGCCGACCGGTCGGCCGGCTCCACCCGGCCGCCGGGGAAGACGAAGTCGCCGGCGGCGAAGCGACTGCCCTCGTGCCGGCGGATCAGGAGGGTCTCGACGCCGTCCGGTCCGTCGCGCAGCAGCACCAGCGAGGCCGCCGGCCACGGAACGGGCGGGCGTTTGACGGACACCCGGGCAGTGTGCCACGATGCACAGGCTTCTGTCATTTCCCCTCGCGAGGGAGGAACGCTCGATGGGCGCCGAAGCCCGCCTGAAGGAGAAGAACATCACGCTGCCGGCGCCGCCCACCCCGGTCGCCAACTACGTCGGGGCCGTGCGCGTCGGGAACCTGCTCTTCGTCTCCGGCCACGGCCCGCTGCGGACCGACGGCAAGCCCTCGGCCCGCGGCAAGGTGGGTCGCGACCTGTCGGTGGAGCAGGGTTACCAGGTCGCGCGCGAGGTGGGGCTGAGCCTGCTGGCCACCACGCGGGCCGCGCTGGGCAGCCTCGACCGGGTCAAGCGCGTGGTGAAGGTGCTCGGGATGGTCAACTCGGCCGACGGTTTCGGCGACCAGCCGAAGGTCATCAACGGGTTTTCGGACCTCATGGTCGAGGTCTTCGGCGAGGCCATCGGCAAGCACGCCCGCTCGGCGGTCGGCATGGCCGAGCTCCCCATGGGCATCCCGGTCGAGATCGAGATGGTGCTCGAGGTGGAGTAGATGAACGAGCTCGGCGCGATCGTCGCCACCCTCATCTCGCTGGCCTTCCTCGGCATCCTCGGCCTGGTGGCGGGCGCGGCCATCCCGGGGCTGTTCCTGCCGCTGGTGGCGCCGCTGCTCGACCGGATCCTGCCCACCCGCTCCCGGCCCCGCTAGGAGCCTCGATGGGCGCGAAGTACATCGGCGCCGCGGTGCGGCGCCGGGAGGACCCGCGGCTGCTGCGCGGCGAGGGGCGGTTTGTCGACGACATCACCCTGCCCGGCCTGCTGCACGCGGCGTTCCTGCGCTCGCCGCACGCCCACGCCCGCCTGCGTGCGATCCGCACCGAGCGGGCCCGCGCGGCGCCCGGGGTGGCGGCCGTGTTCACCTTCGCCGACCTCGCCCCCTGGTTGAAGCCGCTGCCGTTGTTCGGAGCGCCGCCGCCGGGGCTGTCGGCGGCGGTGGCGATCGAGCTCCGCCAGGCGCCGCAGTCGGCCCTGTGCCGGGACCGGGCCCGCTACGTGGGCGAGATCGCGGCCATGGTCGTCGCCGACTCCCGGGCCCGGGCCGAGGACGCGCTGGACCTCATCGAGGTCGACTGGGAGCCGCTGCCCGCCGCCGTCGACATGCGGGCGGCGGCCGAGCCGGGCGCGCCGCTCGTGCACGAGGCGTGGGGCACCAACGTCGCGGTCGCGTTCACCCACGGCATCGGGGACGTCGAGGCCGCCTTCCGCCGGGCCGACGTCGTGGTCGAGGAGACGTTCTTCGTCCAGCGCTACGTGGGCATGCCGATCGAGACCCGCGGCGTCGTCGCCGTCTGGGACCGCCGCGACGGCTCGCTCACCACCTGGAACAGCACCCAGGTCTCCCACTTCGTCCAGCAGGGCCTGGCCGCCACCTTCGGGATCCCCCACCACAAGATCCGGGTCATCGCCCCCGACCTCGGCGGCGGCTTCGGCACCAAGGCCTCTGGCTATGCCGAGGACCAGCTGGTGCCCATCGCCGCGCTCGTGCTCGGCCGCCCGGTCAAGTGGGTGGAGGACCGGCGCGAGCACATGATGGGGGCCGCCCACGCCCGCCACCAGGTGCACGAGATCGCGCTGGCGGCGGCCCGCGACGGCACCATCCTCGGCCTGCGCGACCGCATCTGGCTCGACCTCGGGGCCTTCAACGTGTGGGGCATCGTGCTGCCCTACAACACCGTGGCCCACCTCATCGGGCCCCACCGCATCCGGGCCATGCGGGTGGACGTCCGCGGCGTCGTCACCCACAAGACGCCGAACGCGCCCTACCGCGGCGCCGGCCGCCCGGAGACGGTCTTCGCCATGGACCGCGCGGTGGACCGCCTGGCCCGCGCCCTCGGCATGGACCCGGCCGAGGTGCGGCGACGCAATTACCTGCGCGCGGACGAGATGCCGTACGACCTCGGGATGCCCTACCGCGACGGCAACCGGCTCGTCTACGACACCGGCGACTTCGCCGGTGCGCTGGAGGCCGCGCTGGCCGCCGCCGGCTACGACGACTTCCGCCGCGAGCAGGTGCGCCTGCGCGCGCAGGGGATCTACCGCGGCATCGGGATCTCCGGCTACGTGGAGGGCACCGCCATCGGGCCCTTCGAGGGCGCCACGGTCAAGCTGGACCTGGACGGCCGGGTGCTCGTCGCCACCGGCGCCGTCAGCTCCGGCCAGGGCCACGAGACCGCGTTCGCCCAGGTCGCCGCCGACACGCTCGGAGTGCCGCTCGACTGGATCACCGTGGTGGGCGGCGACACCGCCGCCGTCCCCTTCGGCGTGGGCACCTTCGCCAGCCGCAGCGCCGTCACCGCCGGCAACTCGATCGCCGACGCCTGCCGCCAGGTGCGCGCGCGGCTCGTCGAGGCCGCCGCCGCGCTGCTGGAGGCGGCGCCGGCCGACGTCGAGATCGAGGACGGGCGGGCCTTCGTCCGCGGCGCGCCCGCCTCGGCCGTCCCGCTCGGCCGCGTGGTCCAGGCCGCCATCCCGACCTTCGCCCGCCCGGGTGTGCGGCCGCCGGACTTCGAGGCCACCGCCTACCACCACGTGCCGACGGTGACCTACGCCAGCGCCGTGCACGTGGCCCAGGTCGAGGTGGACCCGGGTACCGGGCTGGTGCGCCTGCTGCGCTACGTGGTGGCCCACGACTGCGGCAGGGTCATCAACCCGCTCATCGTCGAGGGCCAGATCCACGGCGGCGTGGCCCAGGGCGTGGGCGGCGCGCTGTTCGAGGAGATGGTCTACGACGAGCAGGGGCAGCTGCTGACCGCGAGCCTGATGGACTACCTGGTGCCCACGGCGCCCGAGTTGCCGCCGGTCGAGACCGTGCACCTGGAGTTCCCCTCCCCGCGCAACCCGCTCGGCGCCAAGGGCATGGGCGAGGGCGGCGCGATCTCGCCGCCGGCCGCCATCGCCAACGCCATCGAGGACGCGCTGGCGCCCTTCGGCGTCGTCATCCGCCAGACCCCGGTGACCCCGGCCCGGCTGCTGGCCATGATCCGGGACGGCGCGTGAAGCCGGTCCCCTTCGAGTACCTGGCGCCGCGCACGGTGGAGGAGGCGCTGGAGGCGCTGGCCCGCCACGGCGACGACGCCAAGGTGCTGGCTGGCGGCCAGAGCCTGGTGCCGATGCTGAACTTCCGACTCGCCCGGCCGGCCGTGCTCGTGGACGTCAACCGGGTGGCCGGGCTGGACGGGCTGACCCAGGCCGACGGGGTGCTGCGCGTGGGCGCCCTGGTCCGCCAGCGCCGGCTCGAGCGCTGGGCGGCCGGCCAGGCGCCGCTGCTCCACGCCGGGCTCCGGCTGGTCGGCCACCCGGCCATCCGGACGCGGGGCA
>DATLZL010000294.1:0-4663 GCA_035574035.1 Binatia bacterium
GGGGCCGGCGGGTTCGATGCCCGCCGGCCCCGCTCGTTTCACCGCTCCTCCAGCAGCCGGGCGACCTCGGCCAGCTCCCGACGCAGGCGGGCCAGCCGGGGCCGCAGCCGCCGGGGGGCCGGCCGGCGGACCAGGCCGCGCTCCAAGAGGTCGACGAAGGCCCCGGCGATCTCGTCCGGACCCCACGCCCCGGCCGGGCGGTACCACTTGTAGAGCCAGTTCAGCATCCCGAGCAGGCCGAAGACCACCAGCCGCGGCTCCACGTCCCGGAAGACGCCGGCCCGGACCCCCGCGGCGATCAGCCGCTCCAGGGCCTTGTCGTAGCGGTCCTTCTGCGCGGCCAGCGCCCGGGCCAGGCGGGGCGGCAAATTGGCCTCCTCGCTGAAGAAGACGGTCAGGAACGAGCGGCGGCCGATGACGAACTCGACGTGGCGGCGCACGATCCGGCGCAGCTTCTCGTCGGGGTCGAGGTCGGAGTGCAGGACCCGGTCCATCTCCCGCCGGAACTCCGCGATGGTCTCCCGGGAGATCGCGGCCAGCAGCTCCTCCTTGGACCGGACGTAGGTGTAGAGCGAGGCCTTGGACATCCCCAGCCGGGCGGCCAGGTCGTCCAGGGTGGTGGCCCGATAGCCCCGCTCCCGGAAGAGGTCGGCGGCGGTCTGGAGGACCTGACGGCGGACGGCCTGGCGCCGGGCCTGCACGGCCGCCAGTGTAGTTGACGGCCGGCCGCAGCCGGTGGTAGAAACTTACGAGTCTGGAAATCAGACTCGAGAGTTTCCGGGCCCGCTCGGGGACGACCGGCCGGGCCCCCGGAGGCGCCGATGATCCCCCGAGCCATCCCGGCCGCCCTCACCACCGTCTTCGAGTACGACTACGCCGTGCAGGCCCCCGACATGCGGAGCCTGTACGAGAAGGCCAAGCGCGACCAGTGGAACGCCGCCCGGGACATCGACTGGTCGGTCCCCGAGCCGCCCGACGGCCGGATCCTCGCCGACGAGCTGGTGGACATCCACGGCAGCCCGCTGTGGCAGCGCCTGGCCGAACGGGACCGGGTGGCGCTGAACCGGGCCGTCGCCGCCTGGCGGCTGTCGGTCCTGCTCTACGGCGAGCAGGGGGCGATGCTGGCCTGCAGCCAGCTGGTGGATATCGTGGCCGGCGCCGACCGGAAGTTCTTCCAGGCCACCCAGGTGATGGACGAGGCCCGGCACAACGAGGTGCTCGAGCGCTACCTACAGGCGCGGCTCGACGGCCGGCACTACCCGATGCCCGACAACGAGCGGCTCCTCTTCGACGCCATCCTCACCGACTCCCGCTGGTACATCAAGACCATCGCGCTGCAGCTGGTGGCCGAGACCTTCGCCGTCTCCCTGTTCCGGATGATGGCCGAGTGCGCCCGGGACCCGCTGCTGAGCCAGATCTGCCGGCGCATCCTGGCCGACGAGTCCCGCCACATGGGGTTCGGGATGCTGGCCCTGCCCGAGGTCGTCCGCGAGGCGAGCGCGGCCGAGCGGCGCGAGATGGAGGACTTCACCTGCGATGCGCTGGAGAAAGTCCTGACCGGCTTCTTCCCGGCCGACGCCTACCGCGAGCTCGGGTTCTCGACGGCCGAGATCGAGGAGATCCGCGCCCACCGGCGCAACGTCGCGATGCGGAACGATCAGGCGGTGTTCCGCCGGCACTTCCGGCGCGACATGCACGCGGCGATGGTGTCGAACCTGGCCCGGATCGGCTTGCTCACCGAGCGGGTCCGGCCCCGGCTGGCCGCGCTGGGCGTCGCACTGCCGCACGAGGTCGGGGCCGACTGACCTCCCGCGGGCCGGCGGCCAGAGTCCGAGACCGAGTGGTCAGCGGCGCTGCTCCGGGCCGGCGGTCAGCACGCGGGCCACGGCCCAGCGGACGGCGTCGGGCTCGAAGGGCTTGGTCAGGCAGGGCAGGCCCTGCTCCTCGAACCAGCGCGCCTTCTCGGTGTTGAGGGCATCGCCGGTGACGAAGACGAACCGCCGCCGCAGGTGTGGGAACCTCCGCTCCATCTCCAGGTAGAGCCGGATGCCGTCGAGGACCGGCATCTTGCTGTCGCAGAGGATCGCGTCGTAGGTCTCGACAGCCAGCCGGTCGAGCGCCTCGGCGCCGTTGCCGGCCACGTCCACCCGGTGACCGTCCCCCTCCAGCAGCTCGGCCAGGATCGCCGCCACCTCCGTCTCGTCGTCCACCACCAGGATCCGCGCCGGCGGGACCTCGGGCGCGGCCTCGGGCTCGGCGGTCGGGGCCCGCTCGGCCCGAGGCTCGACCGGCAGCTCGATGATGAAGGTGGCGCCCTGGCCCGGCTCGCTTTCCAGCGTGAGGGTGCCGCCGTGCTCCTCGACCGTGCTCAGGCAGAGCGGCAGCCCGAGCCCGGTGCCCTCGCCGACCGGCTTGGTGGTGAAGAAGGGCTCGAAGATCCGGTCGCGGAGCTCGGCCGGGATGCCGGGCCCGGTATCGGCCACCTCGATCCGGACGCGACGGCCGCCGGCGACGGCGCGGGTGACGACGGTGAGCCGCCGCGGGCCCACCTGCCCACGGAGAGCGTGCTGGGCGTTGGTCATGAGGTTGACGATGACCTGGTACAGGCGGTGTGGGTCTCCCCACGGCCGGGGCAGGTCGCCGGCCAGGTCCAGCTGGAGGTCGACGGCGTCGGTGCGGAACTGGTAGGCGAGCAGGTCGACGGCATCCCGCACCACCTGGTTGACGTCGACCTGCGCGCGCTCGGGTGCGCGCTTGCGGGCCAGGGCGAGGAAGTTCCGGACGGTGCGGACACACCGGTCGGCGGCGGCGGCGATCTTCTCGGCCCGCTGGGCGACGGCCGGATCGGGAGCCTTCATCTTCAGGAGCGCGGCCTGGCCGGTGACGACGGACAGCGGGTTGTTGAGCTCATGGGCGACGCCGGCCAGGAGCGAGCCGAGCGTGGCCACCTTCTCGCTCTGGTGGAGCGCTTCCCGCTGGCGCTGCAGCTCCTCCTCGATCTGCCGCTCCTTCGTGACGTCCCGGAACGTGATGACGGCGCCGACCACGGCGCCGTCCTCCCGGATCGGTGCGGCGACGTACTCCACCGGAAAGCAGGTCCCGTCCCGGCGCCAGAACACCTCGTCGCGCACGACCTTGACCGTCCCGCGCTGGAGAGTCTCGGCGCTCGGGCACGCCTCCGGCGGATACGGGCTGCCGTCGGCGCGCGAGTGGTGGATCCGCGCGTGCATCGACTGCCCGAGCAGCTCGCCCGGGTCCCAGCCGGTCAGCCGGGCGGCCGCCGGGTTGATGAAGGTCACCCGGCCCTGGCGGTCGAGGCCGTACATGCCTTCCCCCATCGAATCGAGGAGGAGCCGGTTGCGCCCGGTCAGTCGCTGGATCGAAGCGGCGGCCTCGTCGAAGGCGCGACCGAGCTCGCCCAGCTCGCCTCCTCCGTGGGGAGGCCCCACCCGGGCGTCGAGGTCGCCCTGGCCCAGTCGCCGGGCGACCTCGACCAGTCGGCGCACTCGCCGGCCGATGAGCCGGTCGCCGGCCAGCCAGCCGCCGCCCACCGCCGCCAGCCCGGTGAGCGCGAGCCCGAGGCCGAGCACGAGCAGCTTCCGGTGGAGCTCGGCGAAGGCCACGCGGGTCGGCAGCCCGATCACCAGCGTCGGTGTTCCCGGCAGGTCCGACGAGCCGAACGGCGCGAACGCATAGAGCGCGCGGGTGCCGTCGAGCTCCGGCCCCTCGGCCACGCCGGCACGCCGCTCGCGGACGACCCTTACCAACTCGGTGTCGGCCACCACGCGCCCGACCCACGGGCCCCCGTTCGGTGTCCGCACCAGCACGGTGCCCTGCGGGTCGATCACGGTGAGCGTGCTGCCGGCCGGCAGGCCGAGGCGGGCCGCGCGCTCTTCGAGCCAGGCCAGGTCGAGCGCAGCGAAGACGACCCCGGCCGGGCGGTCGCCGGCGCCCGGTAGCGGGTGGGCGAAGGTGACGACGGGCCGTCCGATAATGCGGCCGATCTGGTAGTCGCTCACCGCCAGCGCGTTCGCCTCGAGCGCCCGGCGGAAGTACGAGCGGTCGCGCACGTTGACGCGCGCGCCGAGACGCTGCGCGCTGCACACCACCTCGCCGTCGGCGTCGGCCACGCCGAGGTTCCCGTAGCGGGGGAAGCGCTGTCGCAGGTCGGCCAGCATGGCCGGGCAAGCGGTCGGGTCGGCGGCGCGGACGGCGGGAACGTCGGCCAGGGCCACCAGCAGCTGGTGGGCGCCCTCGATCACCGCCTGCTGCTCGAAGGCGATCTCCCGCGCCAGCCGGCCGAGGCTCTCCTGGATCCGGATCGCCGTCGTGCGACGGTCCTCGACCCCGGTCCACACCATCAGGCCGAGCGCCGGCAAGAAGACCAGCGCGATGAGGGCCAGCAGCCGAAACCGGAGGGCGGACCAGACCAGCGCCATCCCTGAAGACAGTCTAGGCGGCGCGTGAGCCGCCTTCCTAGCAATGAATCAGGCGTCGTCCTGGGTCACCCGCAGGATCTCCCCGACGGTGGTCACGCCCTGGCAGGCCTTGCTCCAGCCGTCGAGGCGGAGGGGGCGCATGCCCTGCTCGAGGGCGAGGCGGCGGAGCTCGCGGCTGGAGGCGCGGCGCAGGATGAGGCTGCGCACCTCCTCGGTGACGACGA
>DATLZL010000295.1:0-3596 GCA_035574035.1 Binatia bacterium
GCTCACCGGCGTGGTGAAGCTGGCGCCCTCGCTGCCGGTGGACGGCGTGTGGCCGTTCATCCACCTGGAGCGGAAGTTCATGCACCTCGGGTTCCACATCTACGACGTCGGCTTCCAGTCGCCCAACGTGGACGCCGCCCGGCCGACGGTCTTCGCCACCACGCTGCTGCTGCTCGGGATCGTCATCGTCCTGAACCTCACCGCCATCGCCGTCCGCCAGCGCCTGCGCCGGCGGTACGCCGCGGCGGTCGTATGAAGGAGAAGCCATGTCCGCCGCCCTCGACGTGCGCGTCCCCCTCGGTTCCCGACCCGGCGCCGGCGAGCCCTCGCTCGAGCCGGCCATGGTCGAGATCGAGAGGCTCTCGCTGTGGTACGGCGCCGCCCCCGCGCTCCGCGACGTCACCCTGACCGTGCCCAAGCACCGGATCACCGCCCTGATCGGGCCCAGCGGGTGCGGCAAGTCCACGCTGCTCCGGTGCCTGAACCGGCTCAACGACCTGGTGGAGGGCGTCCGCATCGAGGGCGCCGTGCGCGTGGGCGGCCGCGACATCTACGACCCGGCCGTGGACGTCACCGAGCTCCGGCGCCGGGTCGGGATGGTCTTCCAGAAGTCCAACCCGTTTCCCAAGTCGGTCTTCGACAACGTGGCCTTCGGGCCCCGGATCCTCGGGGTCCGCCGCCGGGCCGACCTGGAGGCGATCGTCGAGCGCAGCCTGCGGGCGGCGGCGCTCTGGGACGAGGTCCGGGACCGGCTCGGCGAGTCGGCCCTGCGCCTGTCGGGCGGCCAGCAGCAGCGGCTCTGCATCGCCCGGGCCCTGGCCGTCGAGCCCGACGTGCTCCTGATGGACGAGCAGTGCTCGGCGCTGGACCCGATCGCCACCGCCCGGATCGAGGAGCTGATGGTCGCCCTGAAGGCCTCCTACACGATCGTCATCGTCACCCACAACATGCAGCAGGCGGCCCGCGTCTCCGACTACACCGGCTTCCTGCTGCTCGGCGAGCTGGTGGAGTTCGGGGCGACCCGCGCGCTGTTCACGACCCCGCGCGACCGGCGCACCGAGGACTACATCACGGGCCGGTTCGGCTGAGACGGCCGTGCGGCACTTCCACGAGGAGCTGGAGGCGCTCAAGCAGACGCTCCTGGCCATGGGCGCGCTGGTGGAGGACCAGATCCGCCTGGCCATGCAGGCCCTGGTCGAGCGCGACGAGGGGCTGGCCCGCCGGGTGATCGAGCGCGACCGGGAGGTCAACGCGTACGACGTCGGGATCGACGAGACGTGCGTGGAGCTGCTGGCCCTGCACCAGCCGGCCGCCGGCGACCTGCGGTTCCTCACCACTGCCATGAAGATCGTCACCGACCTGGAGCGGATCGGCGACCAGGCGGTCAACATCGCCCAGCGCGCGCTCGAACTGAGCCCCGAGCCTCCGCTCAAGCCCTACATCGACCTGCCCCGGATGGCGGCCCGGGCCCAGGACATGGTCCGGGAGAGCCTGGATGCCTTCGTGGCCCGGGACGCGGCCCTGGCCCGAGCGGTCTGCGCGCGGGACAGCGAGGTGGACGCCCTCAAGGAGCAGGTCTTCCGCGAGCTCTTGACCTACATGATGGCCGACCCCACCACCATCCCCCGCGCCATCCGGCTGATCCTCATCTCGCGCTTCCTGGAGCGGGTGGCCGACCACGCCACCAACATCGCCGAGATGGTCGTCTACCTGGTGGAGGGCCGGATGGTGCGCCACATCCTGAGCTGACCTCGGCCCCGGGTTGCTATCATGCCCGGCGAAAGGGGGACGACCGTCACGTGGAACGACTCCTGCTCGTCGCGGTCGGCGGTGGCATCGGGTCAGCGCTCCGCTACGTGGTCTCGGTCGTGGCGGCTCGCGGGATCGGCAGCGACTTCCCGTACGGGACTTTGCTGGTGAACCTCGTGGGCAGCTTCTTCATCGGGCTCGTCCAGGAGCTCGGCGCCGAGGCCCTCCTCCTTCCGGACAGCACCCGGCTCTTCCTCGCCACCGGGATGCTGGGCGGCCTCACCACCTACTCGACGTTCAGCTACGAGACGGTCCGCCTCCTGCAGGCCGGAGCGTGGCCCCAGGCGTGGATCAACGTCGTCGTCACGACGGCCGGCTGCCTGGGTTTCTGCTTTCTCGGCATCGCGGCGGCCCGCCTGCTGGTGGCGGGACAGGGGTAGAGGATGCGGAAGATCGAGGGCGAGCAGGTCCTCATGCGCGTCTTCATCGGCCAGTCCGACCAGTGGCGCCACCGGCCGCTGTCCACGGCCCTGGTCGAGCTGTTCCGGTCCAAGGGCCTGGCCGGCGCCACGGTGCTCCAGGGCGTGGCCGGCTTCGGCGCCGCCTCGGTGCTGCACGAGGCGCGGCCGTTCCGCCTCTCGGCCGACCGGCCGATCGTCATCGAGGTCGTGGATACCGAGGAGCGCATCCGCGAGGTGCTGGCCGACGTCGACCGGATGATGAGCGGCGGGCTGATCACCCTGGAGAAGGTGCGCGTCGTCCGGTACGAGCCCGGCGACTGACGCCGCCGGCGCTCAGCCCGGGGCGGCGTCCGGGGTCGGCCCCGCGGGCCGTCCGCCGCCCGTGTACCGGATGACGTGGGCGCGCTCGGTCATCACGACGCCGCCCGGCATCAGGCCCTGGAGCGTGGGAAGGATCCGGTCGATGCGCTCGGCCGTGTCGACGACCTCGATGACCAGAGGCAGGCCCTCCGCCGTGACCTCCAGGTCGATCGTATGCAGCCGGCGATCGTGCCCGAAGCCGGCGATGCCTTTGAGCAGGGTCGCGCCCGCCAGCCCCTCGGCCCGGAGCAGCTCGAGGATTCGCCGGTAGAGCGGCTGGCCGGCATGCCGGTGCGACTCGCTGAGGATCAGCCGCAGGAGGACCTGCTCGCCCTCGATGCGGCGCATGCCGCTCACACGCCCGAGGCGTCGATCAGGTCGGGCAGGTCGTTGACGTTGACCCAGCCGCCGCGGTGGTAGACGACCCGTACCGGGTGCCCGGCGGCCAGCACCTGGGCCAGCACGTCGCTGAGGCGGGCGGCCCGCAGCCCGTCGGCGGCCCGCAGGTGCTCCAGGGCCTGACGGAGCCAGGCGGCGCCGTCGCGGCCCAGGTGCAGGAGCCCGATCCACACGCCGTGGCTGCCCTCGGCGGGAACGCCGTCACCGACGGCGACGAGGTGGACGGGATCGAACGAGAACCGGTCGCCGTCCGGGCGGTCGCACATGACCCGGTCGGCCAGCGGGCGCCGGGCGAGCGTGCTGTCCACGGCCACGGCGATCCCGTCGCCGGCCTCTTCGAGCAGCGCCTGGACGATGTGGCGCTTGAGCACGATGTCGCCGAAGGCGACCAGCGTGCCGGGCTCGAGGTCGTCGGCGGCCAGCGCCAGGGACCACGCCTCGCCGGTGTCGGCGAAGTCGGGGTTGTCCACGTAGCGGGGGCCGGCGAGGTCGATCGCCTCGGCGCGGTAGCCGCGGACGACGGTGGAGCGCCGGCAGCCGAAGTGGGCCAGGTCCTCGAGCAGGCGGGCCAGGATGGGCCGGCCGCGGACCTTGAGCATGGCCTTGGGGCGGTCGGTGCCGAGCCCG
>DATLZL010000296.1:0-3461 GCA_035574035.1 Binatia bacterium
CCCCTCCCCCTGGGCCCGGCGAGCGGCGAGGCCGCCTTCCTGTCCAGCCACTGGCGACTGCCGATCCCGCCCCAGGGCGATCCCCCACCCCGCTTCTCCGCCATCGAGCGCTCGCTCCGTCCCGAGAGCTGCGGCGCCTGCCACCCGGTGCAATGGAACGACTGGAAGACGAGCCTCCACGCCCGGACGATGGGTCCGGGCGTGGCCGGGCAGCTGGTCGAGCTGCGCGCGAACGACCCGCCGACGGCCGCGCTCTGCCTCACCTGCCACGCGCCGCTGGCCGAGCAGCAGCCGGACGACCCGGCCTTCGACCCCGCGCTCCATCGCGCGGGCCTGGTCTGCGCGGCCTGTCACGTGCGGCGGCACGAGTGGTTCGGCCCGCCGCGGCGGGACGGGTCGCTCGACGAGCGGGCCGACCGCACCACGCTGCCTCACCGGGGCGTCACCCGCGTCCGCGCCTTTCTGCGCTCGGAATTCTGCTCCGCCTGCCACCAGTTCGGGCCCGAGGGCCTGGCCCTGAACGGCAAGCCCCTGGAGAACACCTACGAGGAGTGGAGGGTCAGTCCGGCGGCCCGCCGGGGCCTGCAGTGCCAGGACTGCCACATGCCGGACCGGCGCCACCTCTGGCGCGGGATCCACGACCCCGAGATGGTCCGCTCGGGCGTCGACATCGTGCTCGCTCACGACCGGAGCCAATACTCGATCGGCGACGAGGTGCGGGCCGTGCTCACCATCACCGCCTCGCGGGTCGGCCACTCCTTCCCCACCTACGTCACGCCCCGGGTGGTCGTGCGCTTCGCGCTCGTGGACGGGGCGGGACAGCCGCTCGCCGGTGCGGTCCAGGAGCACGGCATCGGCCGGGAAGTCACCCTGGATCTCTCCCGTGAAATCGCCGACACGCGGATCCCGCCCGGCGGCCGAGCCAGCTTCGAGTACCGCCGGCGGCTCGACCGTCCCGGCCTGCGCCTGCGGGCGACGGTCACCGTCCACCCGGACCACTTTTACACCGGATTCTTTCGCTCGCTGCTGAACGCCGGCGCCGGCCGGGGCGAGCCGGCGATCCGCGAGGCGCTCGAGGCGGCCCAGCGCTCGTCCTTCGAGATCTTCACCCGTGAGCTGCCCCTCACCTGAAACCTGGAGGTCTGCATGTCGCCACGCTCGATCGTCGTCGCAACCGCGGTGCTCCTCGCCTTCCACGCCTCCGCCCGCGCGGCCGGCCCGGAGGACCGCCAGACGGCCACCTCTCGCGCGCCGTTTCCGCGGGTTGCGGAGGCGCTCCGCCAGGCCATCGCGGACGAGAACATGACGCTCGTGTGCCACGCCGACGCGCAGCGCGGAGCTGCCGCCCGGGGCGTGACGATCCGGGGCAACCAGGTGTTCATGGTCTTCCGCAATGATTTCGCCGTGCGTCTGCTCGCCGCCGAACCGGCCGCCGGGTTCGAGGCTCCCATCCGCATCTATATCTACGAGAACGCCGACGGGACGGCGACGGTGAGCTACGCGAGGCCGACCACCCTCCTGTCCGCCTACCGGCACCCTGAGGTGGCGGCGGTCGCCGCCGAGCTCGACGCGATATTCCAGCGCATCGTCGCCCGGACGCTGGCCGCCCGCTGAGCGGCCGTCAGCACTCGGTGATCCGAACGTGCTCCGGGGGCCGGGTGCCGGTCACGACCGGCGCGCAGCGACCGGTCTCGACCGCGGCGGCGCCGTCCGTCGCGTGCGGGACGGCGAGCAGCAGGCAGATCGCTCGTCCCGACACTTCCGCAGCCCCGGCGAGAAGCAGCGATCCGGTCGCCAGCGCGGCGGCAGCGAGCGCCAGCCGGGTGAGCGCACCGGCCCGAGTCATCTCGTCCCCTTGGCCGGCACCGGATCGCGCCGGCCGGGCGCGAGCGCGGGCCCGTAGACGGCGGTCGCGACACCGAGCGCGATCCCTGCGGTCGCCAGGGCACTGTTGGTCGAGAGGATCGACAGCCCCGTCAGGGCGTTGCCGATGTTGCAGCCGGCAGCCAGCGTGCCGCCCGCGCCCATGAGCACGCCCCCGGCCAGGCGCCGCGGCACCTCGCGGAGCACCGGCAGTCGCCAGGCGACCCGCCCACGACACCGCGCGCTCAGCCAGGCACCGACCGGCAGGCCGACGAGCAGGGCTGCACCCCAGCCGAGCTGCTGCGTTCTCCGAAAGACGATCGCCTCGAACAGGTCGCGCGCCGGTCCGGTGACGGACAGCCCCCAGTGCCACCCGGTCCGTGCGCCGAGAAGCCAAGCGGCGACGCCGGCGGCGCCCAGGGCCAGGCCGGTCTTCCACCACGACCACACGAGGGTGGGGGACCCAACCGACCGCGCAGCCACGACGGCGACAGAGACGGCGGCGACCGCCATGCTCGCCGCCGCTGCCGCCAGCGGCCAGCCGCGGAGAACGGCGATCGATTCCGGTAGCGCCGATGTCCTCCAGGCCAACAGGCGGAGGCCGGCGCCGACCACGCCGTACGCAGCCCCCATCGCCCCGAGGCCGAACCCGACGGCGGCCACGAGGGCTCCGCCGCTCCCGGTCCCGACCCGGGACCAGACCGAGGTCGCTCAGCCCTTCGCCAGGACCATGCCGATCCCGAACATCAGGCCCCCGACCACGGCCCCTCCCAGTTCGACCGGCGGCAAGGCCACGGTGATCCGGCCGGCCCCGGCCAGCGCATTGACCCCGGCCAACTGGACGGCGAGAGCCAGGAGATAGGCCGGCAGGCTCGGGTCCACCCGCCCGCAGACGGCGCCCCGCAAGGCGGAGTGCATGCAGAAGTCCCCCCGGTGGACGACGAACCCGAGGCCGATGCCGAGGGCGAACCCGCTGAGGCTCCACATCATCAAGCGCCAACCCGCCCGGCTCGCCCGGATATTCCCCGGCCGCCCCCACCGCGGGAATAAGCGCGGCGGCGGCGCGGTTCTCCAGGCGACGCTGCCTGCGTCGAGGAGGGGGTGAAGCCATGTTCCGCCAGGCCGTGACGACAGTCGCCGTCGCCAGCGCCCTCACGCTGGCCGCCGGCTCGGCCGCGGTGGCCCAGAAGGCCAACCCCTGTGCGGCGAAGAACCCGTGTGCCGCTCGACCGGTGAACCCCTGCGCCGCCAAGAACCCGTGCGCGGCGAAGAATCCGTGCGCGGCCAAGAACCCCTGCGCGGCACAGAACCCCTGTGCCGCCAAGAACCCGTGCGCGGCCAAGAACCCCTGCGCCGCCAAGAACCCCTGCGCGGCGAAGGGCAAGAAGTAGGCGTGCCGAGCCACCCAGCAGTGCCGGGGGCTCTCGGAGCCCCCGGTCGATACCTTCGGGAAGGAGACCGGCGATGAGCGCGTTCGTCCTCCGAGCATTCGCCGTCGGCGCAGCGCTGGCCCTCGGCGGCACCGGCCTGGCCAACGCCCAGACTTCTCGGTCGCCGGCGGTCGCCCAGGCCAAGAACCCGTGTGCGGCCAAGAACCC
>DATLZL010000297.1:0-5121 GCA_035574035.1 Binatia bacterium
TCGTCGTCACCGAGGAGGTGCGCAGCCTCATCCTGCGCCGCGCCTCCAGCCGCGAGCTCCGCCGCCTCGCCCTCGAGCAGGGCATGCGCCCCCTCCGCCTCGACGGCTGGAGCAAGGCCTGCCAGGGCGTGACCACCGTCGACGAAATCCTGCGCGTCACCCAAGAAGACGCCTGAGGCCGATGCCGGTCTTCGTGTACCGCGCCGCCGACCGGCGGGGGCAGACGATCGACGGGGTGATGGAGGCGCCGGACGCCCGGGCCGTCATCGAGCGGCTGCACCGCGAGGCCTACTACCCGATCCGCGTCAGTCCCCACGCCGAGCGGCGGGGCTGGCTGGCTCCGGGCCTCGGGTCTGCGCGGGTCCGGGCCCGCGACCTGCTCGCCTTCACCCAGCAGCTCGCCACCCTGTTCGAGGCCGGGGTCCCGCTCGACCGCGCGCTCGGCATCCTGGAAGAGCTGGCGCCGAGCCCGCGCCTGCGCCTCATCGTGGGCGACCTGCAGCGCAGCGTCCGCGGCGGCGCGTCGCTGTCGGAGGCGCTGGCCAAGCACCACCCGCGCCCGTTCTCGCGCCTCTACATCAACATGGTGCGGGCCGGCGAGAAGGGCGGGGTGCTGGAGATCGCGCTGCGCCGGCTGGCCGAGTTCCTCGAGTCGCGGGCGGCCTTCACCGAGGCCGTGGTCTCGGCCCTGGCCTACCCGCTGGTCGTGACGTTGGTCGGCGGCGCCGCCATCGTCTTCCTGCTGACGTTCGTCATCCCGCGCTTCGCCGGCATCTTCGCCGACCTGCACCAGGCCATTCCCCTGCCGACCCAGATCCTGCTGTCGGTCAGCGCCGCCGTGCGCGCCCACTGGTGGGTGGGCGTCGTCGCCGTCCTGGCCGCCGTGCTGGGCTGGCGGATCTGGACCGGCACCGCCGAGGGCCGGCTGGCCTGGGACCGGATCCTGCTCCGCCTGCCGGTCATCGGCCCGCTGGTGATGAAGATCGAGACCGCCCGCTTCGCCCGCACGCTGGGTACGATGCTCAAGAGCGGGGTGCCCGTGCTCGGCGCCCTGGCCGTGGTGGGCGACATGCTGACGAACCAGGTCGTCGGCCGGGCGGTGGCGCGACTGGCCGAGACCGTCAAGCGCGGCGGCACCGTGGCCGCCGGGCTGGCCGAGCACGCCGGCTTCCCGCCGCTGGCCGTGCACATGGTCCGGGTGGGCGAGGAGACCGGGCGGCTGGAGGAGATGCTGCTGACGGTGGCCGAGACCTACGAGAACGAGGTGCGCGTCGAGCTCAAGCGCGTCATCGGCTTGCTGGAGCCGGCGATGATCCTGGCCATGGGCGTGCTGGTCGCGTTCATCGTGGTCGCAATGCTGATGGCGATCTTCTCGATCAACGAGATCCCGCTGTGATTCGGCGCCGACGTCGGTGGCGGGTGGCGGGCGGGCGCCCTCCCGGCCGCCTCCGAACCGAGCGCGGGTTCACGCTGGTCGAGTTGCTGGTGGTCATCATCGTGCTCGGACTGCTGGTCGGCCTGGTGGGGCCCCGGCTGTTCGGGCGGGTGGGCCAGTCCAAGCAGGCCGCGGCCCGGGCCCAGATCGAGCTGCTCGGCGCCGCGCTGGATCAGTACCGGCTGGACACCGGGCGCTATCCCGACTCGTCGCAGGGCCTGGACGCGCTCATGCGCAACCCGAACGTGCCCAACTGGAACGGGCCCTACCTGAAGCGGGAGGTGCCCCGCGATCCGTGGGGCAACCCGTACAAGTACCGCTGCTGCCCGGGGCAACACGGCGAGTACGACCTCTGGTCGGAGGGGGCCGACGGCGCGCCGGGTGGCGAGGGCGAGAACGCGGACGTGACGTCATGGGGTTCCGACGCCCGGTCCTGAACGCCCGCGGCTTCACGCTCCTCGAGCTGGTCCTGACCCTGGCGATCCTGGCGCTCGCAGTGGGCCTGGTGAGCCCGGCCATCGGCCGCAGCACGCGAACGCTCCAGGCGCGGGCGGAGGTGGCGCGGCTGACCGCGATGCTGCGCCACGCCCGGGAGCAGGCCATCACCACCGGTCGCCCGCACGCGCTGGTGGTCGATCCCACCGGCCGCCGGCTGGCCATCGTCACCGGCCAGGGCGAGGTGCGCGAGACCCGCGCCTGGTCGGCGGAGTTCAGCGTCGAGGCCGCCTCGCCCGAGGCCCTCACCGTCCGCTTCGAACCGCACGGGGTGTCGAGCGGCGGCGAGCTGCACGTGTCCTCGGCCGGCCTGCGCTACCGCGTCTCGGTGGAGCCCCTCACCGGCCGCGTGAAAGCGGTGCGGTTGTGAAAGGAGGGGGCGGCTTCACGCTGCTCGAGGTCCTCGTCGCCCTCGCCATCCTGGGCCTGGCCGTCGTCGCCGCCATCCAGGGGTTCGCGCAGGGGCTGCGGCTGCTCAAGCTCGCCGGCGACCACCAGGACGCCACGTTGCTCGCCGACCTCAAGGCGCGCGAGGTCGTCACGCCGGAGGAGGGCCGGCAGGACGGCGCCGACGGAGGCTACCGGTGGGAGCGCACGATCCGCGCCGTCGACGCGCCGGATCTGGCGCCGGCCGGGACCGCGCCCCGCTGGCGGCTCTACGAGATCGCCGTCCGCGTCGCCTGGAACGGCCGCCACGTCGAGGTGACCACCCTGAGGACGGTCCCGGTCACGGCCACCGGCGAGCCGGCGGCCCCGGCCCCACCCGGCCGCGCCCGATGAAGGACCGCCGCGGCCAGGGCGGCTTCACGCTCCTCGAGCTCCTGATCGCGCTGGCGATCGTGGTCTCGCTGGTGGCCATCGCGTTCGGAGGCTTGCGGGTGGCGGTGGCGGCCTGGGACCAGGGCCAGGACCGGGCCGAGGCCCACCAGCACCTGCGCGGGGTGGCCGTGGTCCTCGCCCGGGCCCTGTCCGCCGCGTACCCCTACCGCGCCCCGCTCGGCCAGGCTCCGGAGCCGGTGGTGCTGTTCCGCGGCGAGGCCGGCCGGCTGGAGCTGGTCACGCAGGCGCCGCCCCTGGCGCCGCCGATCCCGGTCGCGTTCACCGCCGTCGTGATCGCGCTGGAGCAGGACGAGACGCCCTCGCTCGTCATCCGCCAGCGCGTGCTGCCCAACCGGGACCCGTTCGGCGAGGCGGCCGTCGTCCTCCGCGACCCGGCCGTGTCGCGGCTGGCGTTCCGCTACCTCGACGAGTCCGGCGCCTGGCAGGACGAGTGGGACCCCGAGGCGCGGGGCGGGCTGCCGCGGGCCGTGCAGGTCAGCGTCGCCGTCGCTCACCGCGGCCGGCTGGAGACGCTGCCGCCGCTCACCGTCACCCTGCGGACCGCCCTGCCATGACGCTGCATCCCCTCGGGGGGAGGACCGAGCGTGGCTTCGCGCTGGTGGCGGTCCTGCTGGTCCTGGCCCTCCTCGGCGTCATCGGGGCCGAGTTCGCCTACTCGATGCGACTCGAGGCCTCGGCCGTGCGCGCCTGGAAGGACGGCATCCTCGCCACCCACCTGGCCGAGGCGGCCGTGGAGCAGGCCGTGCGCGAGATCGTCGGCGAGGGCGTGCACGTGGCCCCGGGGGAGGACGGCGAGCTGACCTTCTACGGACGCGACGGCCGCATGCTGCCGCGGCTGCCACGAACGCGCGTGCCCCTCGGCCCCGGACAGTTCTCGTACCGGCTGAGCGACGAGGAAGGGCGGCTCAACCTCAACGCGGCGCCGCCGGACCGGGTGGACCGGCTGCTGCAGGCCCTGGGTCTCACCAAGGTCGAGCGCGACGCGGTCGTCGACAGCCTGATGGACTGGCGCGACGCCAACGAGGAGCACCGGCTGAACGGCGCCGAGAGCGACGACCACTACCTGCGGCTGCCCGTGCCCTACCGCGCGCGCAACGCCAACCTGGAGTCGGTCTACGAGCTGCTGCAGGTCAAGGGCATCACCTCCGCCCTGTTCCACGGCCGGGAGGGCGTGCCGGGGCTGGTGGACCTGGTGACCGTCAAGACGCCGGGCCAGGTGAACCTCAACACCGCCCCGGCGGCGGTCCTCGCCGCCTACGGCCTGGCCCATGCGGAGATCACCGAGATCGTCCAGACGCGGCAGGCGACGCCGTACGTCACGGTCCCGGGCCGCTTCACCGGCCGCGGTCTCGCCGCCGGCACCCGGACCTTCCGGATCGAGGCCGAGGGCCTGGTGGACGGCCAGGTCCGCGCGCGGCTCACGGCCATCGTGCAGCGCCGGCCCGAGAACGCGGCCCAGCCCGTGGTGGTTCTGGAGTGGACCCCCCACCAGTAACCCGGCGAACCACCAGCTTCTGCAAGTTCTACAATAACTTGCGACGCACCTCGGCTTCAGCGTAATCTGGGCCGCGGTGAACTGGCGGGAACGGATCCGGCTCGGGATCCTCCTCCTCGGCGATCGTCTCGTGGTGGCGGCGATCCAGGGGCGACGCGTGGAGACCTTCGTCGTGGAGGCGGAGAACCAGGCCGCCGCCCTGCGTGCGGAGCTCGACCAGCGGCAGATCGCGGCCCGCCGCGTCTGTCTCGGCCTGCCGCGCACCGCCGTGACCGTCAAGCCGATCGAGCTGCCGTCCGTGGACGGCGAGCTCGATCAGATGGTCCGCTTCGAGCTGGAGCGTCACCTGCCGTTCCCGAGCGAGGACGCGGCCTTCGATTTCCTGCCGCTGCCGACCTCTGGCCCCGCCGCCGCCCGTCAGGTCGTGATCGCCGCCGCCGAGCGCCGCGCCGTAGACGGGGCCGTGCGCCTGGCCGAGGAAGCCCGTCTCCGGCCGGTCTCGCTCACCGTGGCCGCTCACAACCTGCTCGGGCTCGTCGCCGGTCGGCAGCGCTCGACGACGGTATGGGTGCACGCTGTCGGGCCCGACGTGGACGTCCTGTTCCTGGCCGGCCCGGTCCTGGCCTTCAGCCGCCACCTCGCGGCGCCGGACGGGGCCTCGCTCCGGGCCGAGCTCCAGCGCTGCCTGGCGCTGCTGCGGTGGCGCGGCGCCGACCAGGTGTGGGTGTCGGGCGACACGACCCCGGCGCTCGAGAGCGCGCTCGCCGGCTTCGGCCCTCCGCTCGAGCCCCCCTACACGGCGCGGGCGCGGCGCCTGCTCGGCGCGCTCACCGACGCTCCGCGCGGGGTGCTCGAG
>DATLZL010000298.1:0-7855 GCA_035574035.1 Binatia bacterium
CGACGGTCCGCTCACCCTCGGCGCCGCCGCCACCGACCGGGCCGGCAACGCCGCCTCGATCAGCCGCCTGGTGGTCGTGGACAACACGCCGCCCGACTCGCAGATCGTGGACGGCCCCGCCGGCTCCACTCCGGAGACGACCGTCACGTTCACCTTCACCGGCACCGACAACCTCACGCCGCCCGAGCGGCTCGAGTTCGCCTGGCGCCTGGACGGGGGCCCGTTCACGCCCTTCGCGCCGGCGACATCGGCCACGCTCACGAACCTCGCCGAGGGGTCCCACACCTTCGAGGTCACGGCGCGGGACCTGGCCGGCAACGACGACCCGACGCCGGCCCGGCGGGCGTTCACCGTCGCCACGCTCCGCGTGCGGGTCACCGAGCCGCCGGACGGCGCGACGGTCGCCGAGGGATCGCTGCTGGTCCGCGGCGTCGTGGAGGGCGCCCACGGCGACGTCGGCGTCACCGTCAACGGTGTTCCGGCCGCGGTCTCGGGCGGGAGGTGGGCGGCGGTGGTGGGCGTCGGCAGCGAGACGACAGGGCTGACCGCCGCGGCCAGGACTCTGGCGGGCGCGACCGCTCGACACACCATCGGCCTCCGCGTCGTGGCTCTGCCGGAGGCGCCGTTCGCGCTGGAGGCCACGCCCACCGCCGGCATGGCGCCGCTCGTCGTGTCCTTCACCCTGCGCGGCGGTGACGTCGTCCAGGTCGAGCTCGACGCCGACGGCGACGGTCTCGCCGACATCACGGCCACGACGCTCGCCGGCTGGACGTTCACCTACACCCGCCCGGGGCTCTACATCGCCCGGGCCACGGGGACGGACGCGACCGGCGCCCGGAACGTCGTCCTCGTCCCGGTCGAGGTGCTCGACCCAACGGCGGTCGACGCCCTGCTCACGGGTCGCTGGGCCGCCCTCCGCGCCGCCCTGGCCCGCGGCGACGTCGAAGCCGCCGTGAGCCTGGTGGCGGACGGGGCCAAGGACCGGTACCGGCGGGCCTTCAACGACCTGGGCCCCGACCTGCCGGCCGTCGCCGCCGGGCTACGCGACCTCGTCTTCGTCGGCAACGACGGGGTCCTGGCCGAGTACGCCACGACCCTCGACCGCGACGGCGGCACCTTCGTCCACTTCGTCTATTTCATGCGCGACCACGACGGCGTCTGGAAGATAGTGGCGATGTAGGGAGCGCACGGCATGCCAGGCGGCTCCTCGAACCGCAGCCCCGACGGACCGACGCGCCGAGTGGGAAGGACCCTCCGCCGCCGACCCGGCCGTCCCGCCGGGTGCGTCCCGGCCCGCCTGGCGCTGGCCGCCTGCCTGGCGCTCGCGCTGGCGTGGATCCGCCCAACGCAGGCCTCGGCCTTCATCCGCCCACCGTTCTACACGGCCAAGCCTGTCCAGGCCACCGTCGTGGACGAGGCCACGCGCCAGCCGGTCGAAGGCGTCGTCGTCGTCGCCGTCTGGGAGCTCAGCACCATCTCCGGCCGGGGCCACGTCCTCCAGATCGACGAGACCGTCACCAACGCCCAGGGCCGGTTCTCCCTCCCCGGTTTCGGCCCCCGGCTCCGCCCGCCGCTGCACGAGGCCCAGGACCGGATGCCCTACCTCATCCTCTTCAAGCACGGCTACGTCCCGCTCTCCCTCCACAACACGTCCCGCGACAAGTTCGTCGCCGCCTTCGGCGACCCGAAGGAGTGGACGACCCGTCAGCTCACGGCCAACCTCCCGCTCACGTTCGACGCCGACCGCGTTGTCCAGGAGTCGTTCTGGAATGGCCTCACCATCGAGCTCGAACCCTTCCGCGGCACCCCCACGAGGTGGTTCGAGCTGCTCGAACACGCGGTCTCGTTCGTGTCCATCGAGGACAGCAAGCACACACCACGCTTCTACCGCGCTCTCCTCGCAGAACGAGCCTATTTCGAGCGCAACCCGCCCGACGCTGGCACCGTGAAGCCAGCGCGTTTCCAAGCCCTCTTCATCAGCATCCAGAGTCGTCTCAGACAGGAGTAGCCGATGCCCAGGCATGGCAGGAGACGGGCAGTCAAGATGTGGTGGGTGGCCGCGACAGGACTCGTGGCTCCGGCTCTTTCCCTGTCGCCAGGGCTGAGCTATGAGCTGAAGACTCATGAACAGATATCCACCGCCGCTTTCAGTCGCTCGATCTTGAGCGGGACATACCTCGAGGAGCAAATCGCACTGGCATCGCCTGAGCTCTTGGGTCCAGGGCGACTTCGATTACACCTCAGGGATTGGCTGACCCTCGGCAGCCGGCGCGAGGACGACCTCAACCTCATCTCGTGGCAGCCGGTCCGCGTCCGCCACCACTTCTACGATCCGGTCCACGACCGACCGCTCAGCGCGCCGCAGGTGGGCGCGCTCGGATCCCGGGCGCCGGACTGGGCGCTGGAGGATCCGGTGACCATCTCGGGCCAGGAGTTCTCCTGGCGCGATGCCCGCCGGTCTTTCCACGACGCGCTGACTGCGGAGCTTCCGGCTGCTCGCGAGGTCGAGCTGGCCCGGACGTTCCTCACGCTGGGGCACGTGATCCACCTGATCCAGGACATGGCGGTCCCGGAGCACACGCGGAACGACTGGCACGCGGGCCTGCTAGGTCCGATTTTCCCGGCCGGAACACCGAGCATCTATGAGAGGCGAGTCGACCAGCGTATTCGAGGTCTCGCTTTGACCGGCTATGCACCCCCGCGCTTCGACCAGCTCCGCCACTTCTGGTCCACCGGCGACGGACGGGGTCTGGCGGAGTTCACCAATCGCAACTTCGTCTCCAAGGACACCGTCTTCGAGGCCCTGGAAGAGGGCGCGGTCGGCCGCGACCGGCGGACCGGCCACGTCTACCCCTCCCCGCGGCTCCAGCTCGCACTGCGCGAAGACGTCGACATCGCCACGCTGCCCGATCCACCGCACGGACTGAGCGGTCGGGTGACCTTCTTCCGTCGCCACGTCGACGACCGAGTCACCGGCGAGGTGCTCGAGGACCGGCGGATGGTTTCCCTCTCGCTGTTCGACGCCGCGCTCGAGCGGCGCGGCGCCCGGCCGATCTTCACCGTGAACCGCTACGTCGTGGACGACGCCGCGAGCCTGCTCCTGCCCCGGGCCGTCGGCTACTCGGCCGCTTTGCTCGACTACTTCTTCCGCGGCCGGCTCGAGCTGGACTTCGACGCCGAGCCGGTCAACGAAGACCTCTCGATCCTGACCGTCGTCAACCGGTCTCCCGAACCGATCGGCCCGGGGACGCTCACGCTCTACCGCGACCAGGCCGACGGCCGGCGGGTGCCGGTGCCGGGCACGACCGTCGAGCTGTCGGCGGCCGTGGCCCCTGATCAACCCATCACCTCGCTGGCGGTGCAGCGGACGCTCGAAGGCCAGCGGCTCACGGCCGTGTACCGGGGTCAGCTGGGCCAGGAAGCCGAGGCGGTCATCGGAAAGGTCCGCGAAGGCGTGGAGGTCGAGCAGATCTTCCGCGGCGCCACCGACTGGATGCTCCGGACGGCGGACGGCGCCTTCCCACTGGGCCTCGGCACCGGCCCCCACGTCGTCAAGTGGGGCGATCGCGACGATACCCTCCTGGCCCAGACATTCCTGAGCGGCCGCAACATGCTCCTGCAAGCCTACCGGATCAACCGCGCCGAGGGCTCCCGCCGCGTCCCGCTCAAGCCCGGCCCGAGCCCCCTCGCCCCGCCGGTGGTGGACCTGGCCCCGCTCGGCGAGCCGGTGACACTCGCCCCGCCCGTCGACCTCGGCACCCACGTCACCTACACGCGCTCGGAGGACTACGCCCAGCAGCTGGTGACCGTCCGGGCCGAGCGCGTCGTGGACTGCGACCCCGAGCAGCCATGGCTGTGCTGGACCGTGAGCAAGACGGTCCACGGCGCCGAGACGAGCCTGCCTTACCGCGAGGTGTTCGGGTTCACGAGGTCCTTCGCCCTGGCCATGGACGTGGGCCTCCCCGCCGACGCGCCGTACTCCTGGTTCGTGAACGACGTCTTCCTGAACCGCGACGGCGACATCCTCGGCCTGGTCGAGGTCCGGCTGACGACGCCGCCGGCGACCCGCGTGCCGATCTGGCGGTACGACTCCTCCACCCGGAGCGTGGCGCCCAGCCCGGAGACGACGAGCGTCGTGCTCTTCTCGCCGTCCCCGCACGTGTTCCTGTTCGTCGTGAACCTGAGCCGTCGGCAGGTGGTGGCCCGGACCTCCGGCGAAGCGGTCAGCCTCACGTTCCGCACGGTCCGGCACTTCGCCGCCGCTGACGTCGCCGTGTCGGTCGTCAGTCCCCGGGCGTCGGGCACGAACTGGTATCAGGCGACCCTGAGTGGCACCGAGCAGCCGTCGTCCGGGGACCCGATCGGTCGCTTCGAGTCGCGGAGCGGGGTGACGCAGTGGGACCTCGCGGGGTTGCACCGGCCCGAGCTGGTCTCGGCCGGATTCGCCGTCTTGCCCCGGATCGTCGGCGTCCAGACCCTTCATCCGACAGCGGTCCTGATCGACAGGAACCACACCGGCACCGGTTTCGACGGCGAGGCGCTCGGGGTGGTGATGAACGTCCGGAGCGACTTCGACGTCGAGCCGAGCAACGTCCTGGCCATCGCCGACGTGGTGCGCTCTTCGGGAACCGACGAGGGCTACACGATCCTCGGCTGGTGGGACTCCCACAACGTCGAGCGGTGGCGGCCGGTCCAGTGGTACCCGCTCGCCGGGCGTGTGGTCCCGCTGGCCGGAGTCGACCTGCCCACCGATCTCGAGAGCTTCGTGAGCCTGGCGGGCGCCAACGAGAACAGCGCCCTGCTGAGGGCCGAGGTCACACTCCAGCCCTCGCGTGAGCGCGTGCGGACGACCCGGCTGGTCACGCCGAGCCGGGAGATCGTCGCCGCTGGCGATGTCACGCCCCGGTACCGGCTGCTCGAGCCTCACTGGCTGTATGGCGTGGACGACCTGCGGTTCCACCGCCTGGACGCCAACCTGACGCCTCTCGCCTTCCCGCGACCGCTCATCCCGGGACCTGCCCCCGGCGCCTACCACGTCGTCGGCGGGCGGTGAGCGCCGTCGGCGGGCGATGACGGCCGTCGGGCCATGAGGAGGACGGAGGACGTCATGCGGACGACACGGGCGTTCGTGGTGGTGGTGCTGGTCGCCGTCTCGCTCGGCGGTGCGGCGGAGGCGCAACTGTCCCGTCGCGTGGCGCTCGAGTGGCCGGCCGTGGACGGCGAAGGGCTGGCCAGCCTGCGACTCGGCCTCGATGAAGCGCAGGCGCCGGGCCTCTTCGGCGCGCCCGACACGGTGGCCGCCTCGCCCATCGGGGACAGGCGGCTCGACTACGAGGTCGCGCCGGGGGTGCGGCTCGAGGTGCACGTCCTCGCCGGGCGGATCCACGCGCTCGGGCTCAGCGCCGCCGGTTCCGGGCCCCCGGTGCGCTCGCCACAAACCATACGGGGCATCCGCCTCGGCATGTCTCTCAGCACCGTGGCCGAGCGCTACGGCGACCCTCGCGACGGCCGCTTCTGGTACCCCGAGGCCGGCATCGCCTTCAACGTCGGCGGCTCCGCCGACACCGTCGAGTCGATCCTCGTCTTCCCGCCGGGCACGCCCGCGCCGTGATCGGCCGGCTCCCCGCAAGGCGACCGGAGGCCGTCAGCGCCGCGGCCATCGCGGCGGCGCTGGTCCTGGGTCTCGTCGCGCCGGCGCGCGGCCAGCCGGCCGCCGGCGCGAACGTGTACACGTCCCCGCCGATCCACGGACTCGTCGTCTCGGCCGTCACCGGCCGCCCGGTCCCCGGGGCCGCGGTGTTCGCGTTCTGGAGGTGGCGCCCGCCGGACCCTCTCTTCGGCGCGATCCACGTCAGCGAAGCGGTCACCGGAGCCGACGGCACGTTTACGCTGCCGGGCTGGCGGCGTTCCATCGAGAGGCCGGTGGATCCTGAGGCTTCCGGCGTCGTCGTGCTCGCGCCGGGTTATGCCCCGGCGGACGCCTCGTTCGCCGCGATCGCGCCCGGCCGGCGCCTGCGGATCGAACTGCCGCCGGCGGCTCCCGACCCCGCCCGACGCGCCGAGCGCCTCCGGGGCTACCTGCCGGGGCTGATCTTCATCCTGGCCGGACTGCCCCGGCAGCCGTTGCCGAAGATCGTCGACGCGCTCGTCGCCGAGCGGGACCGCCTGTCCCCGGAACTGCGCGAGACCTTGCCCGACCGGGCGGGGTTCGAGTGGCTCGTCGACGAGTACCGGGCGGCTCACGAACAGGCTGCCGGCGCCGCCGAGCGGGAATGAACCGGTCCGGCTACGGGCTGGAGGTAGACGCCGGCGGCGGGGGCGGGCCCGGCTGCCAGACGCTGACGACGTAGCCGCGCGGGGTCATGCACGCGGCGTAGTCGCGCAGCCGCTGCCGGGGCAGTGTGGTGGTCGCCGTGGCGCTGCCGACCGCCACGGGCCAGAAGAACAGGCCGGCGAGGACCATGGTCGGACGGCCGATCTTCTCGAGCAGCGTCACGTTGGCCTCCACGGCCTGCTCGCACGCCAGCAGGTCGGACAGGACGCGAGCCTGACTCACGCGCGTTCGTGTGGAGGCCTTGCGGACCTCGGTCGCCGCGTCCAGGACCTGGACGAAGGCCCGGTAGTTGCGGGCGATCATGCAGGCCGCGAACTCCAGCTCGCCGGGTAGCCAGGCCCCGTTGACCGCTCCGGTGACCGTGCGCTCGCACTCGCGCTGGTCGCGGTCCACGGCCGCCGCCGGTCGAGGCGTCAGCGACTCCACCGGGATGCCGCGGTACTTGCCGGCGCAGCCGGTGACGAGCACCCCGACGGCCGCCACCACCAGGACCGGACCGCAGGCCGCCCACATACCGCCGGACCGCTGCACCGGGGGTGCCAGGGCGGACGCGCTGAATCCAAGGGCGGTTGGGCTACGGGCCGGGTGAGGCCGGGCCAAGTTGCGCGCACCGATGACACGCCGTCATGTGTCGGCGGGCCCCGAGCGGAACCACGCCGCGCGGCTCGTGGGCTTGCGCGCTGATGCCAGCAGGCTAGAATCCTGTGACTCGACACGCCGGCCCGAAGGAGAAGACGATGCTCCTGACGCTCCGACGGCCTGCTGGAGGCCTTCGTCTCCGGCGGGGCCCGGTGACCTCCGGGCCGGGGGCGGCCGTGGGGAGAATCCAGTTCCTGGACGGCCTGCGCGGCATCGCGATCATCCTGATGGTCGTCAACCACACCGCCCGCTGGTGGACCGAGGTCTCGCTCGGCTGGGAGCGCTACTACCTGGTCTACCTGTCGGTGACCCTGCCGGCGGCGATCTTCCTCTTCCTGGTGGGCTTCTGCCTGCCGCTGTCGTTCGCGCGGGTGGCGGCGGCGCACAGGCCGGCGCTCTGGCCCACGCTCCGCAAGTACGCCCTCCGCGGCGGCGGCATCGTCCTGGGCGGGCTCCTGCTGAACGTGGTCGTGTTCCCGCGCGACCCCGTCTGGACGGGCGGCGTGCTGCAGACGATCGGGCTGGCCGTCATCCTGCTGGCGCCCGCGCTCTGGATCGTGCCCTCGCGGGCGGGCCGGTGGGGGCTGCTGGCGCTGGCCGTCGGCCTGTACGCCTCGTTCGCACTGCTCTTCGACCGGCTGGCGCGGATCACGGCCGACTCGTTCGTCTCCCAGGCCTTCTTCCGCGACTTCCCGCCCTGGCCCTGGCTCGGCGCGGCGCTGATCGGCCTGGTCGCCGGCTGGGCGTGGCTCGACGCCCGCCGGCGGGGGCCGGGGGCGGAGGCGCGCTATTTCTGGACGGCCGCCGCGCTCGGCGCGCTGGCCGTCGCCGCCTACTTCCTGTACGACTGGCTCGCCCAGACCAGCCCCCGGCTCTCGTTCC
>DATLZL010000299.1:0-5470 GCA_035574035.1 Binatia bacterium
AGGTCGGCGGCGGCGGCCACACCGGCGGCCGGGCCGGAGCCGGCCATCGCCAGCGGGCGTCGGCGCGCGGCCTCGGCCGACATCATGCCGCCCGCCGAGTGGAGCAGGTGCAGGGGGATCCGCCCGCCGCCGGCGCCCAGCGCCTCGACCAGCTCGGCGATGTAGCGGGAGGCGAGCGGCATGACGGCGGCGTTGAGCACGGTGGTGGAGGTGCGCTCGTACTCCCGGAACTCGGCGTTGATCTCGCTCGAGACGGAGACGTGCTCGAAGTGCGCGGCCAGCGCCGCCGCCAGCGCCCGCTCGTGGGCCGGGTTGGCGTAGGCGTGCAGCAGGCAGACGGCCACGCTCTCGACCCCCTCGGCCCGGAGCGTCGCCACGATCCGCGGCACCTCGTCCAGCGCCAGGGGCACGAGCACGGTCCCGTCCGGGCCGACCCGCTCGGTCACCTCGAGGCGGAGCCGGCGCTCGACCAGGGGCGGCGGCTTGGGCGGCTGGCGGAGGTCGTAGAGGTGCAGGCGCTGCTGGCGCGCGATCTCCAGCACGTCGCGGAAGCCGCGGGTGGTGACCAGGCCCACGCGGGCCCCGCGGTGCTCGACGATGGCGTTGGTCACCACCGTGGTGCCGTGGGCCAGCGAGGCGGGCGTCCCGGCGGCCCCGAGCAGGACCGCCAGGCCGTCCAGCACGCCGCGGGCCGGGTGGTCGGGGGTCGTGGGCACCTTGCACGCCCGGAGCCGCCCGCCGGGCTCGCGGGCGACCAGGTCGGTGAAGGTGCCGCCGACGTCTACGCCGACGTTACTTCGCAACGATGTTGGCGTTGAACCACTCTTTCCAGGCGGCCAGGTTCCGGGCCCGCGCCTCGTCGTTCATGATGTAGCCGCGCTCCTTCCACTCGGCGGGGCTGGTGAAGACCCCCGGCTGGCCCCGGAGGTTGGCCGGCACCACCGCCTTGAGGTTCGTGGGGCCGGCCTTGAACGCCGTGACCAGCTGCTCCTGGATCTCCTTGGAGAGCGCCAGGTTGATGAACTCGTGGGCCGCCGCCGACTTCCGGGTCCCGGCCATCACGCCCACCGTGTCGATGCCCACGACGCCGGGCCGGTCGGCCGGAGTGATGACCTTGACGTTCAGGCCCTGGTCGATCAGGTGGAAGGCGTTGATGGAGAGCATCACCTGGATGGGGGCCTCGCCGGTCTTCATCAGGTCCTGGCTGCGGGCGTCGGTCGAGAAGAAGGCCGCGATGTTGGGCTTGAGCCGCTTGAGCCGCTCCTGCCCCTTCTGCCAGTCGATCTCGTTGCCTCCCTCCAGCAGCGCGCTGATCGTGATGATGTGCGAGGGGTCGAAGTCGGGCAGGCCGATCTTGCCCTTGAACTTCGGGTCCCAGAGGTCGGCCCAGCGGGTGATCTCGGCCTTCACCAGGTCCGGGCGATAGGCGATGGTGTAGACGTAGGCCCACACGCCCAGGTGGTGGTCGCTGCGGATCGCCTCCCGGGCCAGCTCCTTGGCGTTCGGCAGCCGGGCCATGTCGAGCTTCTCGAAGAGGCCGTCCGAGATGTAGAGCCGGCCGACGTGGGTGGTGGTGAAGGTGACGTCGACCAGCGGCGCCGCCTTGGACACCCGGGCCTTGGCCAGGCGGTCGAGCGTACCGCCCACCTCGAACTCGACCGGGATACCGGTCCTGGCGGTGAACGGCTTGGCGATGATCCGCTCCACGGTGTCCTTCCAGTTGCCGCCCCAGACGCTGACCACCAGCGGGTCGGCGGCCGGGGACGGGAGCGGTGCGGCCAGGATCAGCAGGAGTGCGAGCGATGCGGTCCGGATGCGCCAGCCCATCGGCCTCTCCTTCCGTCGGGTACGACCACGGCGTTTCGGTGCGCCCGCGGAGCGGTCGGACGGCGAGGAGCCAGGAGGTCCCCCCCGGCCTCTCCGGGGCGCCCGAGTGTACCCGGAGCCGGGGCGGAGGGGAAGCGGCCGATCGCGCCAGCGGTCCGGGCCGCGTCGCGCCCCGCGCGCGGCCCGGACGGCCGCGGGCGATTTCCGCTATCCTTGGGCCCACATCGTTCGGGAGGGAACTGCGATGAACCCGCTCACGTTTCGACTGCTGACGCTCGGACTGGCCGTCGCCCTGGTCGGCGGGCCGGCGGCGGCCCAGGACACCATCAAGATCGGCTTCTTCGCCCCGCTCACGGGCTTCGCCGCCGCCGACGGCGCCTCGGCCCGCCACTCCGCCGAGATCGCGGTGGAGGAGATCAACGCCGCCGGCGGCGTGCGCGGCAAGAAGCTCGAGCTGGTCGTCTACGACGACCGCCACGACTCCAAGGAGGCCGTCGCCCTCGCCAACAAGCTGGTGGAGCGGGACGGCGTCGCCGGCGTGGTCTCCGGCTCGTACTCGATGCCGAGCCGGGTGACGGCCCCCATCTTCGCCAAGGCGGGGATCCCGATGGTCGTCGCCTACGCCGTCCACCCCGACGTCACCCGGGCCGGGCCGTGCGTCTTCCGCAACGGCTACCTCGGGCAGGTGGAGGGCGCGGCCGGCGCCGAGGCGGCCGTCAAGCACCTCAAGGCCCGGCGCATCGCCGTGCTCACCGTGGACAACGACTTCGGCCGGGTCACCAGCGCGGCGTTCATCGAGCGCGCCCGCCGGCTGGGCGCCGAAGTCGTCTCCGAGCAGATCTACAAGCTGGGCGAGAAGGAGTTCGGGCCGTACCTGACCCGGCTGCAGGGGCAGCCGATCGACCTCATCTACCACACCTCGTACTACAACGAGGGTGCCCAGATCGTGCGCAAGGCGCGCGAGCTCGGGATCAAGGCGCATCTCGAGGGGACCGAGGGCATCGACTCCCCGAAGTTCCTGGAGCTGGCCGGTCCCGCCGCCGAGGGCGTGACGTTCACGACCAACCTGAACCGCGACGACCCGAGGCCCGAGGTCCAGAACTTCCTCAAGAAGTACCAGGCCAAGGCCGGCGTGGCCGCGGACATGGTCGGGGCCTCCACCTACGACGCGGTGAAGATCCTGGCCCGGGGCATCCAGGAGGGCGGCACCGATCCCAGGGCGATCTGCCAGACCATCGCCAACCTGCGCGACTACCCGGCGGTGACGGGCAAGATCGCGCGCTTCACCAAGGGGGAGGTCACCAAGCCGGTCCAGATCCAGGTGGTCCGGGACGGCAAGATCCGGTCGCTGGCCGTCATCGACAACCCCGAAGTCATCACGCCGCCGGTGCAGTAGGCCGGCGGCGTCCGCGCCGCCGGGTGCTGGCCCAGCAGCTGGTGAACGGCCTCACCGTCGGTAGCCTCTACGCGCTCATGGCGCTGGGGCTGACGATGGTGTACGGGGTGCTCCGCATGCTGCACATCGCCCACGCCGCGGTGTTCACCCTCGGCGCCTACGCCGGGCTGGCGGCCTTCCGGGCCACCGGCTCGTTCTGGCTGGCCCTCGCCGCCGCCATGGCGGCGGCGGTGTTCGGCGGGCTGGCCATGGAGCGGCTCGTCTACTGGCCGCTGCTGCCGAAGCCGCCCATCGCGACGCTCATCGCCTCCATCGGCCTCTTCATCGGCCTGGAAGAGCTCTTCCGGATCGTGGCCGGGCCCCAGCCGTACTCGTTCGACGTCCCGGTGCGCCTGGCCGAGCTCCGCCTGGGTCCGGCCACCGTCACCGCTCCCCAGGCGCTCGTGATCCTGGTCACGGCGGTGCTGCTGGCGGGGCTGTGGCTGTTTCTGGTGCGGACGCGGCTGGGTCTCGCCTTGCGGGCGGTGAGCCAGGACCGGGACGTCGCCGCCGCCTGCGCCATGAACGTCCGGACGGTGGTGAGCCTGAACTTCGCGCTCGGCTCGGCCCTGGCCGGGGCGGCCGGCATGCTCGTCGGCATCTACTACAACTCGGTGTACCCGACCATGGGGGACGTGACCGCCTACAAGGGTTTGGCCATCATCGTCCTGGGCGGCCTGGGATCGATCCCGGGCACGGTGCTGGGCGGCCTGCTGGTCGGTGTCGCCGAGACGCTGCTGATCGGGCTGGTGGAGGTCCCGTTCCCCCGCGATGCCTGGGCCTTCCTGGCCATGATCGTCGTGTTCCTGTTCCGCCCCCAGGGCCTGCTCGGCCGCTGACGTGTACGTCCTGACCGTCGCCACGCTGGTCGGGATCTACATGATCCTGACCCTCGGGCTGAACACGATCACCGGCCTGGCCGGCCAGATCTCGCTCGGCCACGCCGCCTTCTTCGGGGTCGGCGCCTACACGCTGGCCCTGCTGACCGTCACCGGCGGCTGGCCGTTCTGGCCGGCGCTGGCCGCCGCCGTCGTCGCCGCCGGCGCCTTCGGCGCCCTGATCGGCGCGCTGGCCATCCGCGTGCGCGCCGACTTCCTGGCCATCGCCACCATGGGCGTCAACTTCGTCACCGTGTCGGTGTTCCTCTATGTCCCGCTGTTCGGCGGCGCCCTCGGCATCGGCGGCATTCCGGGGCCGAGCCTCGGCGGAGTCGAGTTCGGCAAGCCGTCGTTCTTCGGCCTGACGGCGGCGGCGGTCGCGCTGGCCCTGGGCCTCAACCTGTGGCTGGGGCGCTCGTGGGCGGGGCTGGCGTGGCTGGCGATCCGCGACGACGAGGACGCCGCCGGCGCCTCGGCCGTGGACGTGCGGAAGTTCAAGATCCTGGCCTTCACGCTGGGCACGGCGCTGGCCGGCCTGGCCGGCGGGCTCTACGCCTCGTACCTCACGTTCATCTCGGCCAGCGACTTCGGCTTCCCGATGTCCATCACCCTGCTGTGCATGCTCGTGCTGGGCGGCATCGGCACCAACCGCGGCGCCCTGGTCGGGGCCGCGATCCTGGGGACGGCGCCCGAGGTGTTCCGCTTCCTGGCCGACTACCGCTTCCTCACCTATGGGGGGCTGCTCGTGCTGCTCATGCGCTTCTCGCCGGCCGGGCTGCTGGGCGACGAGAGCCGGCTCTGGCAGTGGGCCTGCCGCCGGCTCGGTCGTTCCGGCGCGCCGGCCGCGGCCTGACCCGACAGGGACCGGTCGTGCGCGATCACCCCGCCGCGCCGGTCGGCCCGGCCGTCGCCGGCGCTGCGGCGCTGCTCGAGGTCGTCGGCCTCAGCAAGCGCTTCGCCGGGGTCCAGGCGCTGCGCGAGGTGTCGTTCACGGTCGAGCACGGGACGATCCTGGGCCTGTTCGGTCCGAACGGCGCCGGCAAGACGACGTGCTTTCACTGCCTGTCGGGCGTGCTCGTCCCCGATGCCGGCCGGGTGCGCTTCGGCGGCCGCGACGTTACCGGAGCACCCCCGCACGTCATGGCCGCGCTCGGCCTGGGGCGCACGTTCCAGATCGTGAAGCCGTTCCGCACCCTCACGGCCCTGCAGAACGTCCTGGTCGCGCTGGGCCGGGCGCAATACCGGGGGCTCGGGGCCCTCGTCCGCCGGGCGGGCACCGCCGCCGACCTCGCCCGTGCGCGCGCGCTGCTCGCGCGGGTGGGCCTGGCCG
>DATLZL010000300.1:0-3478 GCA_035574035.1 Binatia bacterium
GCCTGGCCTGCCCACCGGGGCTCGCCCCCCTCACCTACAACGCTCGGGCAGCGGCGGTGCTGCGGGTGCGCCGGACCAAGGTCCGCAGCAACTACCTCGATCTCGGTCAGCTGGCGAACTACTGGAGCCCCGCCCGTGTCAACCACCACACGGCACCGACGGCGATGGTCTACGGACTCCGCGAGGCGCTACGCATCGTCCGCGACGAGGGGCTCGCCGCGCGCTTCGCACGCCACCGGCTCCACGGCGAGGCCCTGCGCGCCGGCCTCGAGGCCCTCGGGCTCACCCTCTTCGGCCAGGAGACCGCCGACCGGCGTCTGCCGTTCATCACGCCGGTGATCGTGCCGGAGGGCGTCGACGAGCTGCGCGTCCGGCGGCGCCTGATTGAGGACTTCGGTATCGAGATCGGCGCGGCGTTCGGGCCCCTTCGGGGGAGAATCTGGCGCATCGGCACCATGGGCTGGTCGGCTCAGCGCCCGAACGTGCTGCTCTGCCTGGCGGCGCTCGAGAGCGTGCTGCGCGGCGAGGGCTGGGCCGCCCCCGCCGGCGCCGGTGTGGACGCCGCACTGGCCCACTACCGGGCAGCCGGCTCGGACACCGGCCAGGGCGTGGACGACAGCCTCGGCGCCGAAGGAATCGGTCGCATATGACCGCGCCCGGAGTCCCGGGGGCGACCTGCCATTCGTAGGTTGAGCTCTGCGCGTTGACCACCGTGAGGAAGGGGACCACTCCGGCCTCGCTCGCTCGACTGACCTTCTGGCTAACGCATCGAGCAGAATGATGGAGCGGATCCCTGACAGGGACGGTTACGGCATGCGCCGCCGAGGCACGGTTACGGCCGCGCGCGTCGGCACTGTAGCCGAGTCTCTGTCCCCAGTCCGGGTTGGAGCGCCAGGTCGCGGTTGCGAGGATCAACCCGACGTCGAACGTCCTGGCGAGCTCGGCATAGGTCCGAAAATACCTGCGGAAAGCGTCCCTTCCGGTGTCTTGAGGAGGTGGAACGCCGCGAAGTCAGGGACATCCTGCTGACGAGCCGCCCTCGCTCCCCGAGGTGGAAATCAGCCCGGAGCCGCTGGCCGCCGGACGATCCGGGTCCTCATAATCTCCCCGACGCCGGGGAAGGCCTTCTGCGCCGCCTCGGGCACGGGCTTCCACCCGGTCGTGCCCGGCCGCCCCTTGAAGTAGTCGAAGGGCAGGGTGCCGGGTCCGGCAGGACGACCGACGAGGATGCGTCCGACCATCCCCGCCTGCTCGTGCGGAAGGCAGTAGTAGTCGTAGACGCCCTCGACGGTGAGGGTGACGACGAAGTGCGCGCCAGGTTTCATCAGGAAGCCCGAGTCCCACGGCTCGGCGCCCTCGGGGATCCGAAGCGAATGGTGGTCGTTCTTCGGATGGTAGGCCGAGGTGGTGTGGACGTCCGGGTGGACCACCCACCGCACCGTGTGCCCCGCCGGGACCCAGAGGCCGATGGGATCGAACCACACCTTCTCGCCGCGCGCGGTGGCCCGCATCGCGATCTCCACGGGGCGCGCCGCCCGCCCGATGGCGGGGGCGGCCAGCCCGGCGAGCGTGAGCCCGCCGGCCGCCAGGAAGGTCCGCCGGGTGACCACGGTCACTACTTGAGCGCCGCGGCCTGCTGCGGTGAGACGTACCAGATCACGACGTGGTAGTGCGGCTCCGCCACGCCCGGATGGCCGGCGTTGTAGTACATGTCCACGTAGTCGACCTTTTCCTTCGCGGCCGCCAGGTTGTTGAAGGCCTTCTGGGCGGTGATGTCCTTCACGGGGATGGCAGCCAGCCGGCTCAGCTCGCCCGGCCCGAGGTGGCTGACCTGGTGTCGCGCCCGGTTGAGCGTAAAGAGCGCGGCGCGCAGCTGCGATGGCCTCGGCCTTCGTGGTGGGCCGCCTGACTGTTCCGTCCATCCGGGGGGCCTCACCGGGACGGCGCGTGCACGAACGTGTACTCCCCCAGCACGCGCTCGCCGTCGGCTTCGGGTGCGACCAGCTTCACGCGCAGGACGTGCGCGGGCAGCGCCCGGACGTGATCGATCCGCTCCAGGAGCACGATCTCCGCCGCCGAGGGGTCCACCGGGATGTCGGTCGCCCGACTTGCCTCCCGGCCCTCGGCGTCGCACGCGACCAGGTCGACGCGGGAGGCGCCGCGGAGGTCGGCGACGAGGCGCGAGGCCAGGAGGTCGTCGCCCGGCTCGACGGTGCACTGCACGCTCTGGCCGGGCGCCAGCCGGTACTCCCGCACCACGAGGCCCTCCTCCACCAGGCGGTCGAGGAAAGCGCTCGTCACGGCCACCCGCACGCCGCCGCGCCGGGCCAGATTCCGGACCCGGCTACCCAGCGCGACCAGCTCGCCCAGGCGCCGGCTGCAGGCGGCGCAGCCCAGGAAGTGCTCCTCGACCCGCGCCGCCTCGGGCCCGGCGAGGTCGCCCAGCCAGTAGTCGAGCAGGACCGCCGGGTCCAGGGGAGTCGCGCAGGCCGGCTCGCTCACGCCCCCGCCTCCTGGCCGTTCAAGCAGAGGCGCAGGCGCGCCAGTGCGCGGTGGCGGATGACGCGCACGTTGGCCGCCGTGAGCCCCAGGTCTCGGGCCACCTCGGTCGATCGCCGGTCGGCCCAGAAGGTCAGGACCAGCACGCTCCGCTCCCGCTCGCTGAGGCCCTCCAGACAGGCGGCCAGGCGCCCGGTGTCGAGGCACGGCGTCTCGGCCGCGCCGGCGCCGGACAGGTCGCCGGCGAATTGCTCGAGAAGCCGCTCGCGGCGCCGGCGGCCGCGCCGGAACTCGCGGACCACCATCCGGCACGTACCCAGCACGTAGGACGCCAGGCGTCCCGGATCGCGGACCTTGCCGCCGCGCAGGCGCTCGATGGTCATGAGCAGCACTTGCTGGGTCAGGTCGGCGGCCGCCTGCGGGTCCCGCAGGTGGCGCAGGCCGTAGAGCCGCACCCGCGGCGCCAGCCGCGCGTAGAGTTCAGCCTCGGCGTCCCGGGCTCCGCCCGGGCCGGCCGCCGTGATCAAGCCGGCCAGTTCGGCGTCGTCCAGGCCCCCGACGTCCACCGAGCCAGAGTATAGCCACCCGTCTCGTCCGGATGTGTAACGGCCGGGCCCTCCGTTACACACCCTGGATGAGGACACGACACGATCGGGAGGCGCCCATGACGACGAATGTGGACGAGATAGCGGACGGCATCTACCGCCTCAGCACCCCGGTGACGTTCCCGGACGGCGGCGGGTTCACCTTCAACCAGTACCTGGTGACCGACGACGAGCCTCTGCTGTTCCACACCGGCCCCCGCCGCCTGTTTCAGCTCGTGCGGGAGGCGGTCCGCCGGGTCCTTCCGCCGGAGCGCCTGCGCTACATCGGCCTGTCGCATTTCGAGGCCGACGAGTGCGGCTCGCTCAACGAGTGGCTGGCGCTGGCGCCCGCGGCAGTGCCGCTGTGCGGGCGGATCGCGGCGATGGTCTCCGTG
>DATLZL010000301.1:0-5802 GCA_035574035.1 Binatia bacterium
CCGGCTCGCCCGACCCGCCGTAGTGGCAACCACTCCAAGGCCGGTGGTTGCTATGGAGATGACTCCACCGGGCCTAGGAGCGGCGCCGTTCGGGGGCGGTTAGGGACCCGGGCGGCGCTGAGCGACCCTCGCACGAACCAGACCCCGGCTCACGCCGGGGCGGCGCGGCGGGACGCCGCGTAAAACCCAGGGGAGCCCGTGGACGGGCCGCCGGCCCGTCCACGCCCCCGACCTGAACGCCTTCCAGCCTCTTCCAGGCCTCGGCCCGGTGTTCGCGACCCTGGTGGAATCACGCCTCCGTGCGCACTGACCTGTTGACGGTCGTCTCCGGTCTGGCCCCGGACAGGGTCCTGGAAGCCGTCCCCCCGGCCTGTCGCCGCGATCCCGTTCCCGCCCCGCCGCCGGTGACGGAGGGAGGGGACATCGTCCTGGAGGTCGGTCCCTGGCGGCCGCGGGTGCCCGTCCGGCACCTGGTCCCGGCGCTGAGCCTCCTGGGCCCGGAGCCCTGCGCGTTCCGCTTCGAGCTGACCGCCCGTCGCGCCGGGGGGTGGACCCCGTGGACGGCGACCGTGACCGTCGGCGACGCCGAGTTCGCGGCGCTGCCGGCCGCGGTGGACGGGCTCGCCGCCGACATCGACCTCTGGACCGCCACCGAGCCCGTGGACGCCGTCCGCCTGCGGGTGCGGTTGCGGGCCCCGAGCCCGGCCCCCCTCCTGGCAGCCCCCTGGCTCCTCACGCTGTCGGCCTCCGACCTCGGACCGCCCGGCGTGCCGGCGCCGAAGCCCGGTTCCGTTCGCCTGGAGGTCCCGCCGCTGAGCCAGACCACCGAGGCGCCGGAGGTCGCGATGCGCATCTGCTCGCCGACCTGCGTGGCGATGGTGCTGGCCCACTTCGGAGTGGCCGTCGGTGCCGGTGACCTCGCCGCCGAGGTCTTTCACGCCGGCCTGGACCGCTACGGGGTGTGGCCGGCCGCGATCGGCGCCGGGGCCCGGCGGGGCCTGCTCGGATACCTGCTGCGCTTCCCCGACTGGGAGGCGGCCGCCTGGTGTCTGGACCGCGGCCTGCCGGTCGTCGCCTCCGTGCGCTGGGAGGCGGGCGAGCTGCCCGGCGCCCCGCTCGAGCGGACGGCAGGGCACCTGGTGGTCCTCGTCGGCTGGGAGGGCGACGACGTGCTGGTGAACGACCCGGCCGCGCCCGCGGCCGCCGAGGTGCGCCGGCGCTACCGCCTGACCGACTTCGCCCGCGTGTGGCTCGAGCGGGCCGGGGTCGGCTACGTGTTCTTCCCGGCCCCGGCCCTGGGCTGACGCGCGTCATCGGCTCGGGATCGCGCCCGGTTTGACGGCCGGCGGGGCGGGGGTACTATCAGGGCCGGCGCGCGGCGCCACGCCCGAGGGCGACTCGAAAAGGGAGGGCACGTCTATGGCGGGCATCGTCAGTCGGCGGCGGTTCCTCACCCGGACCGGCGGGGGCGCCCTGGCCCTGACCACGTTCGGGGTCGGCTTCCTGGATCCGGCACGGGCCCAGGCCCAGAAGAAGAAGCTCCGGATCCTGCACTGGGTCCACTTCGTGCCGGCCTACGACGAGTGGTTCAACAAGAAGTACGCGGTGGAGTGGGGTGAGAAGAACGACACCGAGGTCACCGTGGACAACATCGGCATCGCCGGCATCAACGCCCGGGCGGCGGCCGAGGTGTCGGCCCAGAAGGGCCACGATTTGTTCCTGTTCAACTGGCCGCCGCCCTCCTTCGAGGAGCAGGCGGTGGACATGCGGGACGTGTACACCGAACTGGAGCGCAAGTTCGGGCGGCCGATCGACCTGGCGGTCAAGAGCACCTACAACCCCAAGACCAAGAAGTACTTCGCCTTCTCGCCCTCGTTCACGCCCGACCCGGTGAACTACCGGCAGGACCTGTTCGCGGCGGTCGGCATGCCGCAGGGGCCGCGGAGCTGGGAGGACGTGCGGCGCAAGGGGGCCGAGATCAAGAAGCGGTTCGGCAATCCGGTGGGCATCGGGCTGGCCAACGAGATCGACACCGGCATGGCCATGCGCACCATCATGTACTCCTTCGGCTCCCACGAGCAGGACGAGGCCGGCAACCTGGCGCTCGACTCCAAGCAGACGCTGGAGGCGCTGAAGTTCGTCAAGGCGCTGTTCCAGGAGGCGATGACCCCGGAGGTCTTCACCTGGGACGCCTCGTCCAACAACCGGGCCATGCTGGCCGGCCGGATCTCGGTGGCGCTCAACGCCATCTCCATCACCCGCGAGGCCGAGCGGACCAACCCCAAGATCGTGAGCCCGGCCACCAAGAAGGAGATCGAGCTCAAGCGAGAGATCGGGCTCACCAAGGCCCTGCGGGGCCCGGTGCGGGCCATCGGCCTCGAGCACGTCATGAACTGCTACGTGATCTGGAAGTTCGCCGAGAACATCGAGGGGGCCAAGAAGTTCCTGATCGACTACACGACGAACTTCCGGGAGGCGTTCCTGGCCGGGCAGTTCTACGACTTCCCGTGCTTCCAGAAGACGGTGCCTGACCTGGTCAAGCTGCTGGCCCACGACCCCAAGGCCTCGCCGCCGGACAAGTACAAGGTCCTGGAGGACGTCCTGGACTGGGCGACCAACGTCGGGTTCCCCGGCTACTCCAACGCGGCCATCGACGAGATCTTCAACACCTGGGTCCTCAACGTGATGTTCGCCAAGGCCGCCAGCGGCTCGGCCACGCCCGAGGAGGCGCTCAAGGAGGCGGTGGCCGCCTGCCAGCGCATCTTCGCCAAGTGGAAGGAGAAGGGGCTCGTGTAGCCCGTCGCCGCCGCGGATGGCGACGGTAGAGACGCGGGGGGTCCGCAAGCACTTCGGTCACGTCCCGGCCGTAGACGGCGTGGACCTCCAGACGGCCGAGGGGGAGTTCCTCGTGCTGCTCGGGCCCTCGGGCTGCGGCAAGACGACGCTGCTCCGGATGATCGCCGGCCTGGAGCAGCCGACCGCAGGGCAGATCCTGATCGGCGGCGAGGTCGTCAACGACCTGCCGCCGCGGGCCCGGAAGATCGCCATGGTCTTCCAGAGCTACGCGCTCTACCCGCACATGACCGTGTACGACAACATCGCCTTCCCCCTGAAGGCCCAGGGGGTCGCCCGCGACGAGATCCCGAAGCGGGTCCAGTGGGCGGCCTCCCTGTTCGGCATCGCCGGCCTGCTGGCGCGGCGCCCCCGGCAGCTCTCCGGGGGCGAGCGCCAGCGCGTGGCGCTGGCGCGGGCCCTGGTCCGGGAGCCGGCCGTCTTCCTGCTCGACGAGCCGCTCTCCAACCTGGACGCCAAGCTCCGGGCCTCGGCCCGCGACGAGCTCCAGCAGTTCCAGCGCCGGATCGGGACGACCACGATCTACGTCACCCACTACCAGGTCGAGGCGATGGGCCTGGGCGACCGGATCGCGGTGATGGAGCGCGGTCGGGTCCGGCAGATCGGCACCCCGCAGGAGGTCTACGACGACCCGGCCGACACCTTCGTGGCCGGCTTCCTCGGCTCGCCGCCCATGAACCTGGTCGAGGCCGACGACGTGCTGGTCGGCTTCCGGCCCGAGCACCTGCTGCCCCGCGACGCCCACGGCGGCGGCGCCCTGGTGGCCTGGCCGTTCCGGGTGACGCGCGTGGAGTACCTGGGGGCCGACCGCCTGCTCTACGGGACCCTGGAGGGCCGCTTCGCCGGCGCCCGGGTGATCGCCAAGCTGCCCTCGACCATCACGGCCTCGTTCGAGCCGGGCCGGGTCGCCGAGTTCGCGGTGCGGGAGAAGGACCTCCGCTTCTTCGACCGGGCCAGCGGGCTCCGGACGGCGGCGCGGACGCTGTGAGCGACCGGCTGGCCACCCTGCCGCGCGCGGCGGCGGCCCCGGCCGCGCGGCCCACCCGGCTGGCGGTGCTCATCGACCGTCCGGCCTGGCTGGGCGGACTCATGATCGGACCGGCCGTGCTCTACATCGTGCTGGTGGTGGGGCTGCCGTTCGTGCTCGCCCTCTACTACAGCCTGAGCGACATCACGATGGGCGGCCGCACGCTGGGCTTCGTCGGCTTCAAGCACTTCGCGGCGGTGGTGGGCACGCCCAAGTTCCAGACCGCGCTCAAGAACACGTTCATCTTCGCCGTGGCCGCCCAGCTGGCGGTGATGGTCCTCGGCACCGTGCTGGCCCTGGCCCTGAGCCGCGACTTCCGGGGCAAGTGGCTGGTGCGCCTGCTGATCCTGCTGCCGTGGGTGGCGCCGGTCTCGCTGGGCACGATCGGCTGGCTGTGGATCCTCGACTCGACCTACAGCGTGCTGAACTGGGTCCTGGAGGCGGCGGGGCTGGTCCCGCCCTACGGCGGGTTCATGTGGCTCGGGGTGCCGCACCTGGCCATGGGGTCGATCATCACGGTCCACGTCTGGCGCATCCTGCCGCTGGCCACCGTGATCCTGCTGGCCGGCCTCAGCTCGATCCCCCAGGACATCCACGACGCCGCCCAGGTCGACGGCGCCGGCTTCTGGCGCCACCTGTTCCAGATCACGCTGCCGCTGGTGCGGCCCATCATGCTGGTGGCCGGGCTGTTCGGCCTGGTGCTGGCCTTCACCGACATGATCGTGGTGTTCGTGCTGACCCGGGGCGGTCCCTACGACACGACCCAGGTGCTGGCCAGCCTGGCCTTCTTCACCGGCGTCCAGGCCGGCGACCTGGCCGAGGGCGCGGCCATCGCGGTGTTCCTGTTCCCGCTCCTGGTGGCGGCGGCGGTGGTCTTGCTGCGGGTGGCCCGCCGCACCGAGGTCACCTGATGCGCCGCTGGCCGGCCCCGCTCCGCCGCGCCGCCCACGCCGGGATCCTGGCGCCCTTCGTCCTGTTCACGGCCTTCCCCTTCTACTGGATGCTCATCACCGCCTTCAAGCAGACCAACGACCTGATGACGCGGGAAAACAACCCGTTCATCTTCAACCAGCCCCCGACGCTGGAGAACCTGCGGATCCTCTTCTACGACACGCTCTACGGCCGGTGGGTGGCCAACACCGCCTTCGTGGGGGTGGTGGTCGTGGCCATCACGCTGGTGCTGGCGCTGCCGGCGGGCTACGCCCTGGCCCGGCTGGCCGGCCGGTGGGGCGAGCAGCTGGGCATCGCGATCTTCCTGACCTACCTGGTGCCGCCCACGCTGCTGTTCATCCCGATGGCCCGGGTGATCTCCGACCTGGGCCTGCAGGACTCGCTGTGGGGCCTGGTGCTCGTCTACCCGAGCTTCACGGTGCCGTTCTGCACCTGGCTGCTGATGGGCTTCTTCAAGGCCATCCCCCGGGACCTGGAGGAGGCGGCGATGATCGACGGCTACAGCCGCCTGGGCGCCTTCGTCCGGGTGGTGGTGCCGCTGTCGGTGGCCGGCGTGCTGACCGTCGTCATCTTCACGCTGACGCTGGTGATGCAGGAGTTCGTGTACGCGCTCACCTTCATCTCGAGCGCGGCCCGGTTCACCCTGAGCGTGGGGGTGCCGACCTTCCTCGTGCACGGCGACGTGTACTTCTGGGGCTCGATCATGGCCGGCTGCTTCATCGCCAGCGTGCCGATCGCCGTCCTCTACAACTTCTTCGTCGACCGGTTCGTCGCCGGCTTCACCGTCGGAGCCGTGAAGTAGTTCGCGGCCGGCACGGCCGGCCGCGCCTCAGCGGCGGCGGGCGCCGCCCAGGATGCCGCCCAGCACGCCGCGCAGGATCTGGCGGCCGATCTGGGCGCCGACGGTGCGGGCCGCCTGCTTGGCCATCGCCTCCACCAGCCCCTGACGGCGCCGGCCGCCGAACAGCAGC
>DATLZL010000302.1:0-12000 GCA_035574035.1 Binatia bacterium
CGCCCGCCTCCGCGTCGTCGCGTCCCTGCCCGACCTCAAGGCGCTGACCGAGGCGGTGGGCGCGGACCTGGTCGAGGTCGACAGCCTGGCCCGGGGCAGCCAGAACCCGCACGACATCGACGTCCGGCCCAGCCTGATGCTCAAGCTCCGGCGGGCCGACCTCTTCATCCGCAACGGGGCCGGCGGCGACCCCTGGGTCGAGCTGCTGCTCGTCGGAGCCCAGAACGCCCGGATCATGCCGGGGGCCCCGGGCTACGTCGACGCCTCGCGCGGCGTCGCCATCCTGCCGCCTTCGGGGCCGGTCGACCGCTCGCGCGGCGACGTCCACCCCGAAGGCAACCCGCACTACACCCTGGACCCGGCCAACGCCCCGACCGTGACCGCCAACATCCTGGACGGGCTCGTCCGGGCGGCGCCGCAGCATGCGAGCCGCTTCCGGGCTCTCCGGGCCGAGTTCCTGGGCCGGCTGGAAGCGGCGCTGGCCGGCTGGCAGGCGGCCCTGGCGCCGGCCCGCGGGGCGCCGGTGGTGAGCTACCACGAGACCTTCACCTACTTCCTGCGCCGGTTCGGCCTGGTGCAGGCGGGCGTCATCGAGGACCGCCCCGGCATCCCGCCCTCGCCGTCGCACCTGGCCGGCCTGGTCCGCCTGATGCGCGAGCAGGGCGTGCGCGTCATCGTGGCCGAGCCGTACGCCGACCGCCGCGTGGTGGACCTGCTCGCCCGCGAGACCGGAGCCCGGGCGGTGACGCTGCCGGCGGCGGTGGGGGGCGTCCGCGGCGTCGAGACGTACCTCGATCTGATCGACCACCAAGTGCGGACCCTGGCCGAGGCGCTCCGGTGAGCGACCTGCTCGGCCTGCTGTGGGCGCCGGGCCTCATGTGCCTGGTGCTCACCGGCATCCACGCCTACCTCGGCCTGCACGTCATTGCCCGCGAGGTCGTGTTCGTGGACATCGCCCTGGCCCAGATCGCCGCGCTCGGCGCCACCGGGGCGTTCCTCGTCGGGCACGAGCCGGACTCGTGGGCGTCCTACCTGTCCGGCCTGGCCGCCACGCTGCTCGGCGCCCTGGTGCTCTCGCTCACGCGGAGCCGGCGGCGGCCGGTCTCGCAGGAGGCGGTGATCGGCGTGGTCTACGCCGTGTCGGCGGCGGCCTCGGTGCTGCTGCTGGCCGATGCGCCGCACGGCGCCGAGCACCTGCGGGCCATGCTGGTCGGCAACGTGCTGACGGTCGGCTGGGGCCAGGTGGGCAGCGTGGCCGCCCTCTACGCCGCGATCGGCCTGCTGCACTGGTGGTGGCGCCGCCCCTTCTTCCTGATTTCCCTCGACGTCGACCGCGCCTGGCGGGAGGGCTGGCGCGTGCGCGGCTGGGACTTCCTCTTCTACGCGACGTTCGGCGTGGTGGTCACGAGCTCCGTGCGCATCGCCGGCGTGCTGCTCGTCTTCTCCTACCTGATCGCGCCGGCGCTGGCCGCCGGCCTGGTCGGCGGGCCCACCGCCGTGCGCCTGGCGATCGGGTGGGTGTTCGGCGGCACGCTCAGCGTGCTGGGCGTGGCGCTGTCGGCGGCGCTGGACCTGCCCACCGGGGCCACGGTCGTCTGCACGCTCGGCCTGGGGCTGCTGGTCGTCTGGCCGCTGGCACGCCTCGCCCGACACTGACTAGAATCCGGCGGTGACGATTCGCCATCCCCGCGCGGTCTTCCTGCTGAGCGTCAGCTGCTTCGTGGTCCTGGCCGGCGCCGTCGTGCTGGCCGGCACCCCGCCGCTGGACCAGACGGTGCGCGAGGCGCTGCTCGCGGCGGCCGCGCCGCCGGTGGTGGCGCTCATGCGCGTGGTGAACCTGGCCGGCGAGGCCGCCGTGCTGGCTCCGGGCACGCTCCTGCTCTATCTCGTCTTCCCGCGCGCCCGGCACCGCTGGTGGATCTGGGTGGCGCTGATGGTGGCCGCGCCGCTGGCCGAGGGAGGGTTCAAGCTGGTCATCGGGCGGCCTCGCCCCGAAGGGCTGGGCCTGGCCTTTCCCAGCGGTCACGCGACGGCGTCCGGGGCATTCTTCGGCGCCGTCTTCTACCTGGCGGGGTCGCTGCCGGATCCGGCGCGCCGCATCGTCCGGGCGCTGGCGGTGGTGGCCATCGTGCTGGTGGCGGTGGCCCGGGTCGTGCTCCGCGCCCACTGGCCCTCGGACGTCCTCGGGGGGGCGGCGCTGGGGCTGGCCATGGCCTCGGCCGCCGCCCTGCTCCACTCGGCCGGAGAATCCGGCCGCTCCTCGCGCTGAGTCAGCGGCCGCTCAGCACGGCGCTCACGGCCTCGCGTACGAGGTCGCGCTTGAACGGCTTGGGAATGACGGCGTCGACGCCCCGGGACTCGGCCTCCACCGGGTCGATCCGGTCGCCCCAGCCGGTCACCATCGCCACCGGCGTCCCCGGTCGGAGCTGCTTCACCAGCCGGGCCACCTCCCAGCCGGAGACGCCCGGCATGCCGAGGTCGGTGATGACCAGGTCGAACGGCTCCCGGGTGGCGCGCTCCAGGCCCGACTCGCCCGAGGTGGCCACGGCGACCTGGTGACCGTCGCGGGTCAGGAGGTCGGCCAGGACCTGCGCGATCTCCTTTTCGTCGTCGATGACCAGGATACGGGCCGGGCGCGTCGAGCGCGGGGCCGGCCGGGCCGCCGCCTCGGCCAGGCCCTCGGGAGCGGGCGGGAAGCGCAGGATGAACGTGGAGCCCGCGCCCGGCGCGCTCTGCACGTCGATCTCGGCGTTGTGGCGCGATACGATGCCGTAGACCACGCTGAGCCCGAGCCCGGTGCCCCGCTCGCCCTTGGTGGTGAAGAACGGATCGAAGATGCGCTGGCGCACCTCCTCGGACATGCCGATCCCGGTATCGCTCACCGTGCACACCGCCCGGCCGTCCTCGGTGCCCGTGCGCAGCGTGATCCGCCCGCCGTCCGGCATCGCGTCCAGCGCGTTGAAGACGATGTTGGTGAGCGCCTCGCGGATCTCGGCCGGGTCGCCGGCGACGACCGGTGTGGGCCGGGCGTCGGCGACGACCTCGTAGTGGACGCCCCGGGCCTGGGCCTCGTCCTTCCACCGCGACCGGGTGACCTCCACGACCTCGCCGATCAGCTGGGCCAAGTCCACCGGCTGGAAGGGCCGCGACCGGCGCATGCGGGTGAACTCCTGGATGCGCCGGACCGTCTGGGCGGCGTCGAGGGCCACCTTGACGATGACGTTGAGCTGGCGCTGCAGCTCGGGATCCACGGTCTCGTTGAGCAGCACCTCGGCCCGGCCCACGATGATGGCCAGGACGTTGTTGAAGTCGTGGGCGACCCCGCCCGCCATCTCGCCCAGCGCCCGCAGCCGCTCGCCCTGGACGATCCGCTGCTGCGATTCCTCGACCGCCCGCAGGGCGGCTCGAAGGTCGCCGTAGAGCCGGCTGTTCTCGAGCGCGATCGCCGCCTGGTCGGCGAAGGTTCCGAGCATGGTCACCTCCGCCTCCGAGAACGTACGCCGGCCGCCGTCGCCGATGCCGACGACCCCGATGATCTCCCGCTTGACCCGCAGCGGCACCGCCAGGTAGGCGCGGACGCCCGCGCCCGGCGCCGCGCGGTCGGCATCCTCGTGTCCCGGCGCCGGCTCGTGGACGACATCGTCCGACCAGACGGGCCGGCCCTCGGCCGCCGCCCGTCCGACCACGCCCTGGCCGGCCGGCACCACGGCCGGCAGGCCGGCCAGCAGGCCGGCGTCGCCCCGGGAGGCGATGAGCTTGAGGCTCCCGTCGGCCTGGAGCAGGCGCAGCTCGGCGTAGGCGCCGCCGATCAGGCCCAGGGCGCTCTCGACGATCCGCTCACCGACGTCGGCGGCGTCCAGGCTCTCGGTCAGCATGCGGGCCAGGCGGGCCAGCTCCTCGGCCTCCCGGCGTCGGCGCGTGGCCTCGGAGTACAGGCGCGCGTTCTCGATGAACATGGCCGCCTGGTCGCTGATCCCCTCCACCAGCCGGATCTCCTCCTCGGTGAACCGGCGCCGCGCGCGCCACCAGACGGCGAAGAAGCCTCCGATGGGCCGGTCCTTCACCGTCATCGGGACGAACAGGAGCGACTGCAGGGGAAAGCGCGCCACCGCCTCGGGGTCCAGGCGCCCGTCGCCCGGCGCGTCATCGGTCCAGAACGGCCGCCGATGGCGCCAGACTTCCTCCAGGGCCGCATGGCCGCGGATGGGGATGGGATGGGCGAGGAACCGCTCGTGCAGCTCCCGCGGCACGTGGTAGCCGGCGATCGGCCGCAGCGCCGCCTGGGTCTCGTCGGCCAGGTAGGCCCCGACCATGTCGGCCCCCAGCGTGCGGGCGATCTCGCGCGCCACGCGGCGCATGGTCTCGGTCGGGTCGAGCGTCGAGGAGAGCTGACGGGTGACGGTCAGCAGCGCCTCGGTCTCCCGCAGGCGTTCCTGGGTCTCGCGGAACAGCCGCGCGTTCTCGGCGGCCAGGGCGGCCTGGGCCGCCCGCGCCGCCCGCTCGGCCTCCAGCAGCCGGGCGTTCTCGATGGCGATCCCGGCCTGGCGCGCCATCGCCTCGACCAGGCGAGCCTCCTCGGCCGTGAGCTCGTGATCGGAGCGCGTCCACACCACCGCGAAGCCGCCGATCATCTCGCCCTGCACCATCATCGGCACCGCCAGCAGCGAGCGGTGCGCCAGCAGCGCCAGCAGCGGGTGGTCGGCCCGGGCGTCGGCGCGGCTGTCGGCCAGGAACAGCGGGCGGCCGGATTGCACGACTTCGGCCACCAGCGGGGAGTCGAGGGCCAGCGGCGTGCTCATGAACGTCTCGACCAGGTTGGCCGGGACATGGTACCCGGCCGTCGGCAGCAGGTGGCGGCCGTCCTCGCTGCGCCGCCAGGCCCCGCCCAGGTCACCGCCGAGGGCCTGAACCATCTCGCGCAGCGTGCGGCGCGCGATCTCGGCGACGTCGAGGACGGAGCCGGCCGCTTGGCTCACCGCCAGCAGGGTCTCGGTGTCCCGCAGCCGCTGCTGGGTCTGCTGCCAGAGGCGGGCGTTGCGGATGGCGACCGCCGCCGAGGTCGCCAGCGCCTCGACCAGCGCCACGTCCTCGCGAATGAAGGCCTGGGGCTCGCGGGTCGCCACCGTCAGGATCCCGACCGGCTGCTCGTCGAGGAGCAGCGGCACGCCGAGAAAGGACACCAGCCCCTCCTCGCGGACCCGGCCGGGGTTGGGGATGCGGGCGTCCGTCCGCAGGTCGTCCACCACGAGCGAGACGCGGTGGGCCACGACCCAGCCCAGCAGGCCCTCCCCGGCCACGACCCGGATACGGGCCGGCGCTGGAGCCAGCGTCTCGCCGGCCTGGGCCTGCAGGACCAGCTCGCCAGCGCCGTTGGCCTGCAACCAGATCCGGACGACGGCTTCGGGGCCGAAGCGCCGGCGGACGAGCTCGGCCAGCCGGTGCAGCACCTCGCCCAGGTCCAGCGTGCTGGCCAGCAGCCGGCCCGCCTCGACCAGGCTCTCGGCCTCGGCCGCCCGCTGCAGGACGCGCTGATTCAGGCGCTTGAGCTCCTCGACCTGGGTCACCAGGCGGTAGACCAGACGCTGGTTGAGCTCACGCAGGTAGGCCGGGGCCTCGCGCTCGTCCACCCGCTCGCGCTTGCCGCGCAGGAACTCGGCCACCTGCCGGGGGAAGAGGTCGCCGTCGATGGGCTTGGGGATGTAGCCGTCGCAGCCGGCGACCAGGGTCCGCTGACGGTCACCCTCCATGGCATAGGCGGTCAGCGCCACCACCGGAACCTGCTGCAGGGCGGGGAACGACCGGAGGATGACGCCCACCTCGTAGCCGTCGACGCCGGGTAGGTTGATGTCGAGCAGGACGAGCGCCGGCTGCTCGCGCAGCGCGGCCTCGATGCCGGCCAGGCCGTCCTCCGCCTCGACTACCGTGTAGCCCTCGGCCTCCAGCAGCGCCCGCACCAGCATGCGGTTCTCGGGATTGTCCTCGATGTGCAGGATCTTGGCGCCCGGTCGGTCGCGCCGCGACGGGCGAACGGTCATGCCGGCGAACCCTCGGCGACGGGGACGGCGACGCAGGGCAGCGTGAAGTGGAAGGTGGACCCGCCCGCCTCCCGGCTCTCGGCCCACATGCGGCCGCCGTGCAGCTCGACGAACTTCTTGCTGATGGCCAGCCCGAGCCCGGTGCCCCCGACGTCGCGGGAGACGGGGTTGTCCAGCCGCTGGAAGGGCTCGAACAGACGGCCGAGGTCCTCCTTGCGGATCCCCACCCCGGTGTCGGCGACGCTCACGTGGAGGACGCTCCCCTCCAGCCGGGCCCGGACGACGATGCGGCCGACGGGGGTGAACTTGACGGCGTTCGACAGGAGGTTCAGCAGCACCTGGCGGATCCGCGTGCGGTCCCCGGAGACCGGCGGCAGGTCGGCCGGCACGTCCCGCTCCAGCCGCAGCGGCTTGCCCCGCATCAGCGGCAGCGAGGCCTCCACGCACTCGTCGATCAGCGGCGGCAGCGCGAACTCGCTCTGCTCCAGCCGCAGGCGGCCGGCCTCGATCGACGAGATGTCGAGGATGGAGTTGATCAGCTGCAGCAGGTGCTGGCTGGAGTTGTGCACGGACCGGACGTACGCTTCCTGGCGCTCGTTCAGCTCGCCGTCCAGACGGTTCAGCAGCACCTTGGAGAAGCCGATGATCGAGTTGAGCGGCGTGCGCAGCTCGTGGGAGACACCGGCCAGGAACTGGGACTTCAGCCGGCTGGCCTGCAGCAGCTGGGCGTTGGTCTCCCCCAGCTCCTCGTAGAGCCGGGCGTTCTCGAACGAGATGGCGGCCTGGCTGGCCAGCAGGGCCAGCAACCGCAGCTCCTGGTCGTCGAAGATCTCCCCCGACAGCTTCTCGCCGATCAGCAGGATGCCGACCAGGGCGCTCTCCGTCTTGAGCGCCACCACCAGCGACGCGTTGATGTCCTCCAGCTCGTTCTCGGCCCCGTCGAAGAAGTCGCTGAGCCGCGGGTTGATCTTCAGCTCGTCCTTGACCAGCACCTCGCCGTGCTGGCGCAGCCACTCCACCACCCGGCTGGTCCGGGGGATCGGCCGGGCGCCGCCGGGTCCGTCGTCGGCGGTCTCCTCCAGGGCCACGGTGAAGTCGCGGCTGGTCGGGTCCTCCAGCAGGAGCGCGCAGCGGCTGAGCGGCACCCCGCGCAGCAGTCCGTGGACCAGCGCGTGCATCAGCGCGTCGACGTCGAGGATCCGGCTCATCCGCGTCGAGAGCGTCAGCAGGGTGTCGTACGAGCCCCGGCGGCGGCTGAAGACGAAACGCTCGATGTAGTCCTCCAGCAGGTGACCGAGCGGCCCCAGCAGGAGCGTGATGACGACCCCGAGCGGGATGATGACCCACAGGGCCGTGACCCCGGTGAGGTCCAGGTACCGCTCGACCGCGTGGATGAGCCCGGCCAGCAGCGCGGTGATCAGGCCCCCGGCCAGGCCGTAGGCAGCGTACCGCTTGACCGCCACGCTGACGTCGAACATCCGGTAGCGGATGATGGCCACGCCCAGCAAGACCGTGAAGACGATGTTGGCCGGGATCCCGGCCGGGTAGACCTGCTCCAGGGCCGGGAAGACGCGAGCCCCGATGAAGCGGACCAGGTCGAGAAACCCGCCCGCCAGTGCGATGGCGCTGCCCAGCATGATCAGCGTGGCGCGGTTGCGGCGGAAGCTCGAGGTCATGCCGGGGCGGGCCCGGGCCAGCCGGACCAGGCCCGCGATCAGGAACGCGTAGAGATAGACGAAGAACAGCAGGTAGAGCGGGCCGGTGGCCGGCGCCCAGCCCCAGTAGGTCTGGACCACGCCGGGCATGAAGAGCGGCGTGGCGGTGGCGTTGGCGACCTGGAACAGCGCCATGACACCGTAGCCGATCGTCAGCGAGCGGCGGTGGGCGGTCGTCTCCTCCAGGAAGATCAGCACGAAGTGGTAGTAGAAGATCGGGACGGCGACGATCCCGACGTGGATGATCACCTCCCAGAAGAAGGCGGCGCTCGCGTCCGACGCCCGGCGCAGGCCGAAGGCCCCGAAGTTCCAGACGGCCATGGCCAGGACGAAGTAGGTGAACAGGCGGTTGAGGCGGCTTCCGGGGTGCCGCAGGAGCGCCAGGGCGGCCAGGCAGACGTTGAGGAAGCCGGCGGCGAGCGGGACGAAGCTATGGAGCGTCACCTACGCGCCCCTCACCGGTCGGGGCGGGGAGCTGGTACCGGTCCGTCGGTCGCCGGGCCTCGATCTCATCGCGCAGGATCCCGAAGATGATAATGTCCCAGTACCGCCCGGATTTGAAAGCCGCTTTGCGCAGCACCCCTTCCCGGGTGAACCCGTTGCGCAGCAAGCCGTTGATGCTCAGGGTGTTGTACTCGTAAACCCGGGATTCGAACCGCCGGAGCCCCAGCGTGTCGACGCCGTAGCAGACGAGCAGCCGGCTGGCCATCACGCCGAACCCCCGCCGGCGTGCCCGCGGGTCGGCGACGATGGTCTCGAAGGACGCGTAGCCGTCCGGGAGGTGGATGTCGAAGAGGCGGGTCAGCCCGACGGGGCGGTCGGGCTGGGCGTTGGGCACGATCATCAGCACGATCTGGGTGGGATCCGCCAGCACGGCGTCGTAGAAGGCCGGCTGCTTGTCGTAGATCTCCCGGTAGGCGCGCAGGAAGTCGCTCCCGACCAGATACTCGATCTCCGGATCCTCGGCCCACACGGCCAGCGGGGCCAGGTCCTGGGGAACGAACGTGCGGAGGTGGACGTGCCGTCCACGGGCCACCACCAGCGGCTCGCTGCTCTGAGCTTCCTTGGCCGGCGGCGCGGCGAGCCCCCAGCAGCGGGCGTCGTTGCGGGGATCGAGCAGGCCGGGGGCCGGGGGCCAGGGGCGAGGTCCGGCGCGGGGCGGCGCCGGGCGGGGCACCCGGCTCACCGCGCTTGCCCCGGCTTCCGGGCCCAGGCCAGGAGGCTGACGCCGTCGAGGAACGTCCGCCGCATCTCGAGCACGCGGAAGCCCGCCGCCTCGAGCCGCGCACGGAACGTCGCCTCGTCCCAGTAGTGGGGGCCCACGCGGCGCCGGAAGCCCTCGAAGATCGCGTTGGGGAGCACCCAGCGCAGGCAGGCCAGCGCCGCGCGCGGTCCCTGGCGTCGCCAGCAGGCGAGGAAGGTGGAGACCAGCGGCACGCGCCGCGTGAAGTTCACGAAGACGGCGTGCCCGCCGGGCTTGAGCGCCCGGGCCGCCTGGGCCAGCAGCGCCTCCGGCTCGGGGTGGGCGTAGAGCGAGTGCACGTTGACGATCTGGTCGAAGCGCCCGGCCCAGCGGGGATCGTCGGCGGCCAGGTCGGCGTGCTGGAAGGCGACGTTCGAGAGGTGCCGCGCCCGCCGCTTCTCCCGCGCCAGCTCGATCAGCGGGCCGTAGGGGTCCACGCCGAGCACCGAGAAGCCCGCCTCGCCCAGCATCAGGGTGATGTTCCCGGGCCCGCAGCCGGCGTCGAGGATACGGATGTCGTGCCGGGGGACGTCCGGAGGCGCCGCGCGCTCCACCAGGGCCAGGATCTCGTGGCTCAGGGCCCGGTACGGTGCGAAGCCGGCGAAGATGTAGTCGTAGACGACCCCGTAGCCGATGGTCAGCGCCCGCTGCACCGACCAGTCGGCGCCGTCCCGCACGACCGACCGCACGCCCGGCATGCTCGGCCGCATCAGCCTCGCCCCCGCCCGGCCAACGCCTGCTCGACGGCGGCCCGGAGCTGCTCGCGGGTGAACGGCTTGAGCAGGATGCTCTGGAAGCCCCGATCGGCGGCGTCCTCGATCACATCGGTGGTGCCGTGACCGGTCAGCAGCATGAAGGCCGTGTCCGGCCGCAGCGCCCGGGCTCGTTCGTGCACCTCGAAGCCGTTCATGTTGGGCATCTTGTAGTCGACGATCATCAGGTCGAACGGCTCGGCGGCCAGGATCTCGAGCGCCGCCGCGCCACGGCTGGCGCCGCGTACCGTGTAGCCGAGCGTCTGGAGCATGTTCACGCAGAGCACGACGACCTCGCCAGCATCATCGACGACGAGGACCTTGCCCCGCGCTCCGCTCATCGGTGTCCCGCAACGGGCAGCCCGCGGGCGCCCCGGCAGCGCCGGGCGCGCGCCGGGGAGAGATGGGCGGTGGGGCGATCGGCTAGCCTAAACGGACTACGGAAACTCCGGGCCCCGCCGCGCGGGCGAGGCTGGCTCGATGACGGCGAACCCGGCGGCGGCGTGTGCACGGCCTGTCCAGACCTAGCAGGGGCCCGTCCAGACTGTCAACGACTATATATCCCTTCGTGGAGCGCCAGGGGCAAATGCCATGGACGACGGCTACTTCCGCGTCCAGGCGCCCCCGGTGTCCTGCACCCACGTGCCGGCCGGCACCCGGGCGCGGTTCTCGCGGGCGAATCCGGCCTGCACCCGCGCCAAATCTTCGGGCGGCATCCGGTTCTGCTCGACCAGCGTACGGTAGAGCGCCAGGCGATCCCGGTTTTCGGCCGCCACGAGCTCGGCCAGATCCGGCGGACAGCCGGACGCGGGCCGCGCCTCCACCAGCCCCTGGTTGTTCTCGCCCACGCAGCCGCGCGCCATGGCCGCCGAGAGGTCGCCCCAGCGGGCGCGACGCGACGCGATGATCGCCATGACTTCCGGCGTGCGGGTCTTCAGCTCCGGCAGGGCCTGGGCCTCCGCCGCCGCGGGCTCGAGCCACCGGGTCAGGCGCTCCACCGGCGCCGAGCGCCCCGAGGGTGGGGAGGGCGCCGGCGACGGGGGCGGCGGTTCCTTGGGCGTCCGCACGAGCTCCTCGATGCTCGAGGCGGCACGGTCGATCGACTCCTGGGGAAAGGTGACGTTGATCGTCACCGCCACGCAGCCGCCCAGGACGAACGCCAGCGAGGTGGACCGGAGCCAGCCGTTCATGGCGTCATCGACCTCCCGAAGGTCCGGACCAGCAGGGCCAGCGGGACGTGGCGCACGTTGATCGTGTCGACCGGGCCGGGGAAGACCCCGAGGCGCCGCCGCCCGCGGAGCGTGAGATCCAGGTGACCGGCGCCGCCGGCCCAGCGGACCTCGCCGTCGAGCGCCTCGTACCGGATCACGCGCAGGTTCTCGAGCGTCTGCCGCAGCAGCCAGGTGTTGTCAGCCCGGACGGCGGCCGACTCCAGCAGTCGTTCCACCGCCTCCACGCCGACCTCGCCTCCGCCCTCGCCGCTGAAGCGCACCAGGCCGGAGAAACCCTCGCCGCCCGTGGAGTGAGCGACCGCGGTGTACCGGACTGTGCCGGTCAGGTGCGCCAGCCGCCATCCGCTGTCGCGCGCGACCTGGGCCAGGTCCACCCGTTCGGCATCGAGCCGCAGGCGCAGCGAGCGACGATCACCCGGCATCCATTCGATCCACCCCGTGCCGTGACCGCCGGCGTGGCGGTACCGCAGGTCGGAGAACAGCAGACGCTCGGCCTGCTGTTGCACGGTGGCGGTCACGTCGGTGACCGCCAGCCCCCCGGCGGTGATCCGGGCGACGCCGAGCGTTCCGGGCGGCGGCTGGCCGCGCCACGCCCAGGGCACGGTGGCCCAGACATCGGCCAGCCGGACGGCGCCGCCGGTGGTCGCGAGCGCGACCTCGCTCAACCGCGCCTGGACGGTGCCCCGAGCCGTCGGCGGAGCGGCGCCGTCGACCTCGGCGGTCACGGTCACCATCCCGGTCGCCGTCGCCGGGCCCGGGCCGAGCGCCGCGAGCGCCGCCGGGTCTTCGACCGTGCCGCGGACGTCGAGCGGCCAGAGCGTCGCGGCATGCCGCGAGGCAAGCGTCGCCCCGAGCAGCGTCCGGGATCCACGGCGAACCGCCACCCGGGCGGTCTCGACGGACGCCGGCGGCAGCGGCCAGCCACCGCGGACGGCGGCGTCGAGCGATACATCGAGCGCGATGTCGGAGCGGGCGCCGACCGTCACGCCGCTGGCGTCGACGCGCGCCCGCGCGTGCCGGCTC
>DATLZL010000303.1:0-2473 GCA_035574035.1 Binatia bacterium
GCCGACGTCGGGCGTCCCGGTCCCGACGTACCAGGGCGGGCCGATGGCGCCCGGCGGCGGGGCCGGCATGCCGCCGCAGGTCGCCAGCATCCCGCCGTCAGCGCCGATGCCATCGCCCCGGCTGATCCCGGTCGACCGCAATCCGAAGCTGACCGCGGAGCTCACCGAGGCGCGCCAGCGCGGCGCCGTCGTGTCAGTGGCGATCACCGTCCGGAACCCCGGTGAGGCTCGGCAGCGGCTCGAGTTCACCGGCAAGGACAACTACCTCCTGGATTACGCGGAAGGCAAGAAGTACGAACTGGTGGCGATGCAGGGCCGGCGCACGCTCGAACTCGGACCCAACGAGCAGGCGGTGCTGCGCGCCACCTTCCGGGCCCCCCAGAACGCGAGCAGCGTGGCCGTCGTCATCGAGGAGATCGGCACGTTCGATGACGTGCCGATCGTCAAGTAGGCTCGACGGTGACCACGCTCCGGCTCGCCGTCGTCCTGGTCGTCGCGTTGGGAGCGGCCGTGACCGGCGCCGGTGCCCAGGGGGTGACGCCGCCCGGACATCCGCGACCATCGACGGTCCAGCCGACGCCTCCGCCGCCACCTTCGCTTGGAGGTTCGCTCTCGGGTCACACTCCGCAGCCCGGTCTCGGTGCGCCGACGACGCCCGGCACACCCGGCTACAGCCAGCCCGGGGGGTTTGCGACTCCGCTGCCTGGGTACGCCCAGCCTGGCGGTTTTCCGTCCCAGCCAGGCGTTGCGCCCAGCGCACCGGCGCAGCCCAGCTACGGCCAGCCGGGTGGTTTCCCGCCCGGCGGCATGTGGAGCTGGCCGCCTCAGACGTCGCCCTGGCCGGTTCAGCCAGGCCCGCAGGAGACGGTCGCTCCGGATCCCGGCCCGGCGCAGCCGCTGACGCCCGGCGTGCCGGCTGGCTCGCACATTCCCTCGTTCGTCCGCCCGCCCAACGTCCCGATGCCACAGATCCCGACGCAACTGCCGCCGCCACCGCCGGCCGCAGCGGCGCCGACCTTCCCTCCGGACAGCGCAGCCCCTCCCAGCTTCCCGCCGTTGCCCGCGGACGGCTCGGCGCCGCCGCCGTTCCCGCCCCAGCAGTGAGCGCGCCATGAAGGCCGCTGTCGCCGTCGTGGCAGTCACGTTCGCCCTCGGTCTTCCGGCGGCTGCATCGGGCCAGGCCGCTCCAGGCGGCCCGGCATTGTCCGACCTCGAGGTGTACGCCGTCGGCCTCGCGGAGAGCGGGGCCGTGATCTACCAGGTCGCGAACCGCGGCAACGCCGGCACCGACCGCCCGTTCCTGGTGGACGTCTACGTGGACGGCGTCCGTCGGGACTCCATCAGCCACCCCGCGCTGCCAGCCCTGACCGTCCAGACCGCCCAGTCCAACCTGGCGCGCCTCACCGAGTGCAAGGCGGCGATGGTCCGGATCGTCCTCGATCCCCAGAACGGCGTGCGCGAGGCGAGCAAGACCAACAACGAGCGAAGCGTGCAGCTCTTACCCGTGTGCGCGAGGCAAGGCCGGTGAGCCTGACGGTTGTCCGCTGGACGGCCATCGCGCTCGGGCTGTTCGCGGCTCCACCGCCTCTGACCGCTCACGACAAGCCCGGCGTGATCATGCAGGCGCCGGGGATCACCGTCCAGACCGGCGCCCGCGTCGCGATCTACGCCTTCACGCCGTCGGCCCCCGACCCGAGGCCCGCCGCGCCGTGGCCCTATCCGTACCCCGCGTATCCCGGGTTTCATCCCGCCTTTCCCCCCGTGCCGATGTACCCGGCTTACAGCGCACCGGCGCCGTACGTGCCGCTCGGAAGCCCGTATCCGCCGCCGCCCGTGGAGATCCGCGGCATGGAGCTGAAGCCCGGCGGCCGCCTGGTGATCGAGGTCGAGCCGCGTGATGCCGATGTCTTCGTCGACGGCCTCAGGCTCACGACGCGCGGCCAGCACGGCTTCGAGATCGGGCTGCTGGCCGGCCGCCACCGGGTCGACGTGCGGCACCCCGGGCGGCGTCCGTGGAGCCAGGACGTGGAGGTGCCGCCCGGCGGCGGGCTGCTGATCACGGTCGAGTTGCTGGAGGAGGAGAAGCGATGACGAGCAAGGCGGCGCGAGCGGCGGTGGCGGCGCCCCTCGTCGCTGTGGCCGCCTTCGCCGTCGCACTCGCGCATGCGGGGCCGACGGCCGATGTCCGGGCCGTGCTGCGAGAGGCTGCCAGGGCCGCCGCGGCCGGTACCCAGGGCGAGCGGCGGCTCACCCTCCTCAGCCGGATCGCGTTTCTCCAGAGCCGGGCAGGCGACACGGCGGGCGCGCTCGGGACCGCGCGCGACGCGCTCGCCGCGCCGGGGGCGCAGAAGCCCGACGCCGAGGCGATGCAGGCGCTGGCCATCCTGATCACCGTCCAGGCGCGGGCGGGCGACCGCGCCGCCGCCATGCAGACGCTGAAGCGACTGATGAACGGTGTGCCGGCCGACCGGCG
>DATLZL010000304.1:0-11448 GCA_035574035.1 Binatia bacterium
TGGCCGACCGGGCCGACGCCCACGCCCGCGCGCTCTCGACCGGCCAGCGCAAGCGCCTGGAGCTGGCCCGGGCGCTCGCCACCGGGCCGCGCCTGCTCCTGCTCGACGAGGTGACCGGCGGCGTGGACCAGGGCGCGATCCCCGGCCTGATCGCCCTGGTGCGCGAGCTCCACGCCCGGGGGCTCGCGCTGGTGGTGATCGAGCACAACATGCGCGTGATCGCCGACATCGCCCAGCGCATCATCGCGCTCCAGCTCGGCGAGGTGCTGGCCGACGGCGCGCCTGCCGAGGTCCTGCGGGACCGCCGGGTGGTCGACGCCTACCTGGGCCAGGCGTGGCGGGCATGAGCTCCCCCGAGGGGCGGACACGCGCCGATGCGGGGGGAGCACCGGTCGGCGCCGCCGGCCGCCCGCTGCTCGAGGCGCGCGGGCTCGACGTCCTGCTCGGCGACTACCAGGTCCTCTGGGGGGCGCAGCTCACTGCCCGCGAGGGCGAGGTGGTGGCCGTCCTGGGCCCGAACGGCAGCGGCAAGTCCACGCTCCTCAACACGATCGCCGGCCTCTACCGCCCGCGCGCCGGCGAGGTCCGCTTCGACGGACGGCCGATCACCGGGCTGCCCGCCCACCGCATCGTGCGCGAGGGGTTGAGCCTGGTGCTCGAGCGCCGCCGCCTGTTCCCCTACCTGACCGTGCGGCAGAACGTCTGGCTCGGCGCCTACCACCCCGGCGCCCGGGCCGGCCGCGACGAGCGGTTCGCCCGGCTGACCGAGCTGTTTCCTCTGCTGGCGGCCCGGGCCGACCAGCTGGCCCACACGCTCTCCGGCGGCGAGCAGCAGATGGTGGCGATCGCCCGGGGGCTCATGGCCCGCCCCCGCCTGCTCATGATCGACGAGCCGTTCCTCGGCCTGGCCCCGCGGGTGGTGGACGAGATCAGCGACGTCATCCGCCGGATCAACGCCGACGGCGTGACCGTCGTCTTCATCGAGCAGAACGTCGAGCGCGCGCTCGAGCTGGCCCACCGGGGCGTGGTCCTCGAGTCGGGGCGCACCGTGCTGGAGGGCCAGGCCGGGGACCTGCTGCGGTCCGATGAGGTGCGCCGGGTGTTCCTGGGACGCTGAGCCGGTGCGCTCCGCCGCTCCGCGTTCGGGGTAGCATAGCGGCTCCGAGGACGGGCGGTGAGCGAGCGGATCGTGACCGGCGGCATCCTGATCGCGCTGGGCCTCCTGGCCCTGCTCGAGGCCCACCGGCTGGCGGCGCTCCGGGAAGAGATGGTGGCGGGCGCCGTCGTCGGCGACGACACGCTGCCGCGCCTGGTCGGGCTCGCGCTCCTTCTGCTCGCCGCCTACGTGCTCGTCCTGGCCCGGTGGCCCGCGCCGCGGGCGCGCTTCCCCCGCGGCCCCGCGCGGCGGCGGATGGTGGCCGGCGCCGGCGCGCTCGTCGCCTACTACGTGGCCGCACCGCTCGCCGGCTACACGCTGAGCACCCTGCTGGTCGCCACCGCCCTCTACCGGACGATGGGCGGCTACCGCTGGTGGGTGGCGGCCCTCACCGGCGCCGCGACGACGGGCGTCCTCTACCTGATGTTCCGCGTCTGGCTGCTCCAGCCGCTGCCGGGCGGCTGGCTCGGCTTCTGAGCCCGTGGACATCCTGAGCCAGCTGGCCGGCGGGTTCGCGGCCGCCGTCTCCCCGGTCAACCTCCTGATGGCCCTGCTGGGCGCCTTTCTCGGCACGCTCGTCGGCGTGCTGCCCGGCCTCGGCCCGACCGCCGCCATCGCCATCCTGTTCCCGCTCACCACCGTGCTGCCGCCGGTCCCGGCCATCATCATGCTGGCCGCGATCTACTACGGCGCCATGTACGGCGGCTCGACCACGGCAATCCTCCTCAACATCCCGGGCGAGGTGGCCTCGGTGCCGACCTGCTGGGACGGCTACCCGCTGGCCCAGCAGGGGCGCGGCGGCCCGGCCCTCGGCGTGGCCGCCATCGGCTCGTTCTTCGCCGGCACGCTGGGCGTGGTGGCGCTCACGTTCTTCGCCCCGCTCCTGGCCGACCAGGCGCTGCGCTTCGGCCCGCCGGAGTACTTCGCGCTCATGGTGCTGGCCTTCACGGTGGTGACCTCGCTGTCCGGGGCCTGGCCGAGCAAGGGCATCGCCATGGCCATGGTGGGCTACCTGCTGGCGCTGGTGGGCCTCGGCCCCTCGACCGGCCAGCCGCGCTTCACGTTCGGGTTCACCGCGCTCTACGGCGGCCTGGACCTGATCGCCGTGATCGTGGGGCTCTTCGCCATCTCCGAGGTGTTCCTCGCCGTCGAGGAGGCCCGGCCGGCGGTGGCGCCCCGGATCACCCGCGTCTTCCCCCGGTGGCCCGACCTCCGGGTGAGCACCCCCGCCATCCTGCGCGGCACCGCGATCGGCTTCTTCCTCGGGCTCCTGCCGGGCTGCGCCCCGAGCGTCACGACCTTCCTGGCCTACGACGCCGAGAAGAAGGTGGCCAGGGACCCGAGCCGCTTCGGCCGGGGCGCGCTGGAGGGGGTGGCCGGTCCCGAGTCGGCCAACAACGCGACGAGCTCGGCCGGGTTCATCCCGCTCATGGCCCTCGGCATTCCGGCCTCGCCGCCGCTGGCGCTGCTGCTGGGCGGGCTCACGGTCTACGGTCTCAGCCCGGGCCCGCTGCTGTTCCAGAAGAACCCGGACTTCGTGTGGACGGTGATCGCCAGCCTCTACATCGGCAACGCGATCCTGCTGGCGCTGAACCTGCCGCTGATCGGCCTCTGGGTGCGCATCACCCGCATCCCGTACGGGATCCTGGGGCCGCTGATCCTGCTCCTGTCCTTCCTCGGCACCTACACCGTGCGCAACAGCCTGTTCGACGTGGCGGTCAGCCTCCTCTTCGGCCTGGTCGGCTACGTGCTCCGCAAGCACCACTGGCCGCTGGCGCCGCTGGTGCTCTCCTTCATCCTGGGTCCCCTGCTCGAGAAGAACCTGATACAGTCGCTGTCCATGAGCGGCGGCAGCCCGGCGATCTTCTTCGAGCGGCCCCTGGCGCTGGGGCTGCTGGTCGGCGCCGCCGTGTTGCTGGCCCTGTCCATCGTCCTCATGCGGGGGACGATCGAGCGCGTCGAGACGGCCGAGGCGGCCGACGTCCCGGCCACTCACACGGAGGTCCTCGAGCGATGACATCCCGGACACGACGCATGCGGCTCTGCTCCCTGCTGGCCGTCCTGGCCGGGCTGGCGCCGGCCACCGAGGCGCCGGCCCAGTCGTACCCGACCCGGGCCGTCGAGATCGTCGTCCCGTTCGTGCCCGGCGGCGGCACCGACCTGATCGCCCGCGCCACCGCCGACTACCTCGGCAAGCGGTGGGGGCAGCCGCTGCTGGTGGTGAACAAGCCGGGCGGCGGCGGCGTGATCGGCGCCCGCTACGCGCTCAAGGAGGCCCGGCCCGACGGCTACACCGTGCTCATGGACATCCACACCACGGCCCCGATGATGATCGGCGCCTGGAAGACGCCGCCGCTGACGCTGGCCGACCGCAAGTGGGCCGGACGGATCGTGCTCGACCCCATGGTGTTCGCGGTGAAGGCCGACGCCCCGTGGAAGGACTTCAAGGAGTTCTCGGAGTGGGTGAAGGCCCACCCCGAGCAGCTCGTGTGGAGCTCGGTCGGCCCGGCCGGCCCCTCGCGTTACACGGCCTTCGACTGGTTCACGCAGATCGGCGTCGACCCCGGCAAGACCAAGATGGTGATCACCGACGGCGCCGCCGACTCGATGACGAAGCTGGCCGGCGGCCACGTCATGCTGGCCATCCACTCCGTGGCCGAGGCCAAGGCCATGGTGGAGGCGGGCAAGATCCGGCTGCTGGCCGTGCTGGCCCCCAAGCGCATCCGCTACATCCCCGACGTCCCCACCGCCGAGGAGCAGGGCGTGATGAAGGGCGTGAGCGTCTCCTGGTGGGCGGGCATCTCGCTGCCGGCCGGCGCGCCCGACGCCATCGTGAAGCAGTGGGAGGCGGCCCTGGCCGAGATGGTCAAGGACCCGGCCTTCCTGGCCGTGACCGACCGTCTGTGGATGAACGTCGACCACCTGAACGCGGCCCGGATGGCGGCCTTCGTCGAGGAGCAGGCGGCCTACTACACGACCATGGCGGGCAAGATCGGCCTGCGGAAGTAGCCGTGCGTCTCACCGCCGAGGACGAGGCCATCCTGGCCGGACGGCGCGGCGAGCCGGCCCGTCACGCCCTCGAGCGCCAGCTGGCCGTGGGGGCCTTCTTCGGCGCCGAGCGCATGGTGCCGGTGGCCTCCGCGCACCTCACCGGCGACCCGGAGTCGATGGGCGAGGCCGGCCTCGCCTACGTGGAGGACCTCGCCCGCCGGGGCGCCCGGTTCGTCGTCCCGACCACGACCAACGCCCGCAACGTGGACTTCGAGTGCTACCGCGAGCTCGGCCAGCCCGAAGCGGTGGCCGCCGCCGAGCGGCGCCTGCGCGACCTGGTGGTCGGCATGGGAGCCGTCCCGCTCGACTCCTGCATCAACTACCAGGCCGGCTGCACCCCGCGGTTCGGCGAGCACCTGGCCTGGGGCGACACCGGCACGGTCATCTTCGCCAACGCGGTGGCGGGGGCGCGGTCCAACTTCGAGGGCGGACCGGCCTCGTACTGGGCGGCGCTCACCGGCCGGGTGCCGGCCTACGGCATGCACCTGCCCGAGCGCCGGCGGGGCACGCACCTGGTCGAGGTCCGCGAGCAGCCCCGGTGCGTCAGCGACTGGGGCGCGCTCGGCGTCCTCGTCGGCCGGCGGCTCACCCACTACTGGCTGGTGCCCGTCTTCACCGGGCTCACCGTCGAGCCCTCGGCCGACGCGCTCAAGCACCTGGGGGCGACGCTGGCCTCTTACGGGTCGCTGGCCATGTTCCACGTCGTCGGGGTGACGCCCGAGGCGCGCACGGTGGAGGAGGCCTTCGGCGGCGCCGCGCCCCGCGAGCGGATCGTGGTCGAGCCCGGCGACCTCGAGCGCACCTACCGGTCCTTCACGCCCGAGCGGTCCGAGGTCGACGTCGTCGTCTTCGGCACGCCCCACCTCTCGCTCTTCGAGCTGCGCGAGCTGGCCGAGCGGCTGCGGGGCCGGCGCGTGCACCCGCGCACGCGGCTCTTCCTGACCACCAACGCCCAGGTCCGGGCACTCGCCCAGCGGGCCGGCTATGCCGAGGTCATCGAGGCGGCCGGCGGCCGTATCCTGGCCGGGCCGTGCTACTACATCATGACGCCGCGCCTGCTGGCCGAGCTCCACGGCTTCCGGACGATCGTCACCGACTCCGCCAAGCTCGCCAACATCATCCCCGCCTCGGGCTACACCCCGGTGTTCCGCCCCACGGCCGAGTGCGTGGAGGCCGCCGTCCGGGGACGGCTCGAGTGGTGAGTCGCCTCGGCCCGCCGGTCGTCCTCACGGGCCACCCCGGCGTCGGCGAGGTGGCCGAGGGCGAGGCCCTGGTCTCGACCGACGGGTTCAGCGCCCGCTACGACCTGGATCGGACGACGGGCCGCATCTCGCGCGCGTCGCACCCCCTCTTCGGGCGCTCGATCGCCGGCAAGGTGCTCATCTGCCCGGTCGCCAAGGGAGGCTTCGCGACCTCCTGGGCGCTCCACGACCTGCGGGCTCGCGGGCTGGCGCCGGCCGCGCTGATCTTCGGCTGGGCCAACCCGGTGATGGTCCAGGGCGCCGTGCTGGCCGGCCTCCCACTGATGGACCAGCTGGTGCCGGATCCGGTGGCGGCGGTCGCCACCGGCGACTGGGTCCGCGTGGACCCCAAGGCCGGCCGTGTGGAGGTCTGGCGCAGGAGCCCGGCGGCGACCTGATCCCTGGAACATCCCCGCCGCCGACGGCGGCGGCGCACGGAGGGAGACATGCCGGAAGACAAGGTGGAAACGGTCCGGTCGGTCAGCAGCGGCACCGTGGGACGGGCGGTCAACGAAGCGCGCGGGCAGCGGCTCGTGCTCGACTCGTCGGCCCGGCCGCAGCCCGACGCTCTCACCAACAGCGAGGCGTTTCTGGCCGGCGTCTCGTCCTGCGGCGTGACGCTGGTGGAGGGCTACGCCCACGACAAGGGCGTGCCGCTGCGCCGCATGGAGGTGACCATCGAGGGCGTCCGGCCGGCCTCGGACCCGGCCCGCTTCTCGTCCATCACGATGCGCTTCCGCCTCCACGGCGTGAGCCAGACCCAGGCCGAGGCGCTCGTCGAAGTCTACCGCCAGCGGTGACCGCTCTACCGCACGGTCGCGGCCGCGACCGCCGTCAAGATCGAGATCACCGCCGTCCCCGACTGAAGCACGACGCTCGCCGCCCGGGATCGCCCTCCGGGATCGCCGCGCGGGGCGGCGCGCCGTCAGCGCGGCAGGCCGAGCCCCAGCAGGCCGGCCAGGATCAGGTAGATCCCGACCAGGTAGTTCAGGATCCGGGGAAAGATCAGGATCAGGACGCCGAAGAGGATGGCGAGGATGGGGTGGATGTGCGCGGCGCCGATGACCATGGGGCCTCCCTGGTGGCCGGGCTCGGCGGGCGCTCGCGCAGCCCCGGCGGCTGACTGATCCCCAGCGTACTACGCCGCCGGCCGCCGTGGCGGATCAGCGCCCGAACCTCCTGAGCGCCTCGCCGGGAGGAGGAGGACAGGACGCAAGGGCGAGGACGACGGAGAGGTGGGGCTCCTGGAGCTGGTGAAGGAGTTGGGGAACGTGGCGCGGGCGTGCCGGATCATGGGCGACAGCCGCGACAGCTTGTCCCGGTTCCAGGAGCTCTACGAGACGGGGGGCGAGGCGGCGCTGCTAGAGATCCTGCGGCGCAGGCCGGTGCTGAAGAACCGGGTGGCCCCGGAGATCGAGGCGGCGGCGGTGGAGCTGGCGATCGAGCAGCCGACCTGGGGCCAGGTCCGGGTGGCGAACGAGCTGGCCAAGCGCGGCCTGGCGGTGTCGCCGACGGGCGTGCGGTGCATCTGGCAGCGGCACGACCTGACGACGATGAAGCTTCGGCTGAAGGCGCTGGAGTCGAAGGTCGCCCAGGACGGGTCCTGACGGAGGCGCAGGTCGCGGCGCTCGAGAAGGCGACGGTCGACAAGGAGGCCCATACTTGATCCCGGCTTCGCACACGCTGAGCGCGAAGGCGAGCGGGAACTCTGCGCCTCGGTCAAACTGCAGCTTCCGGATTGGAAAGGGGAACGCGCGCCGGATCTCCCCAAGGAAGTCCAGGCTTGACCAGTAATTGAGCCGCCGAGACAGCCTCAGGACGCGCAGGCGGGTGCAATCGTCCAGCGCGGTGTACTGGAACATCCGCTGGCCGCCCACCTTGACGAACTTGACATCGACCTGAACGCAGTCGCCGGGCTGCTCGCGCTCGAAGAGCTTGAGCTGCCGGGGCCGGCGCTTCCGGGTCCGCCGGACCGGCGGGAAGCCGAGCTCGGCCAGCTGCACCTGGTGCACCCGACGCAGCCAGAGGCGAATGCGTGGAGCCCCGAACCGAACTCGCGCCGGGCCTGAGCGATTAACTCCGTGACCTCGGCTGGCACCCGGCGTGGCCGGATTTTCGGGTACCGCGGTACCAGGCCGTCGATGCCGCCGGCTCGGGCCCGGTTCCGCCAAGCCCGAACGGTCTTCCGATCGAGACCAAAGCGCTGCGCCGCCCGTCGAATGCCGTGGGCGCCGGCGTACTCGAGAACCGCCAACCGCTGCTGCACCCGCCACCGGTACTGCCGCGGAACCGCCGGCTCCCGCCCCACGGGCTCCCCCTTGCCTTGACCTCCGGTGATGGTCCCAGGGAGAGGTCCCATTCTTAGCTGGATTTTCCAAGCGGCTCGTCATCGAAGATTTGCCGCCCGTTTGCCATCCTCGCTTGGATGAGGCCTAACGGGCTTGCCGATAAGCTGCGGGCGCCGAAGGCGACCGTCAGCTGCATCGGCCTGTCGGGCGGCACACTGCGGTTGTGTCTGGCCATCTTGCACCGCCATTTCGGGGCACCTGTCACGTTGTCCCGGCGACCAGAGCCGATTCGATCCACTCGGCCCCGCGTTCCGCGATCATCGCCACCACAGCATTCGGGTGGCCGCGTGGCACCGCCGGCATGACGGACGCGTCGGCCACCCACAGCCGATCCATACCTTGAACCCGTAGCTTGGGATCGACCACGGCCCGTGGATCGGAACCCATTCGGCACGTGCCCGCCGGGTGATAGACCGTCTGCAGCTCCGCCCCGAGCGCGCGCAGCAGGTCGACATCGGACTCCACCGAAGCCCCTGGCCGAAGTTCATCGACAATTTCCAGGGCCAGTGGCGGAGTTGCGGCGATCCTCCGAGCCACGCGCGCACCCGAAAGCAGCGCCGCTGCGTCGAGGCCGTCGGGATCGCTCAGGAGCTTGAAGTCGATCAGCGGCGCGGCGCCAGGTTCCGCGCTGCGAAGAGCAACACGCCCTCGCGAACGGGGAGCGACGACCGCGACGGCCAGGGTGCACGCGTGGATCTGTGGCGGCTCCAGCGCCTGGTTGCGCCACTCGAGAGGCAGGAAAATGAGCTCGACATCAGGGGCCGATACAGCCCCAGGTTGGGTTTGCACGAAGACAATGGCCTCTGCACCGTTCGACGCCAGCATTCCCCGCCGGAGGGCGAGATAGCGGATCAGGTTGAGCGGTGACTCGGCGTTCTTGAACGTATCCGTGCCGCGGACGCGGAACGTCAGCGGGGACACCGGGTGATCCTGCAGGTTAGCACCGACCTCCGGCGCGTCGCGTCGCACCGGAATGCCCAGGCTGCTCAGCGACGCAGCCGGTCCGATACCGGATAGCATCAGCAGCTGTGGCGATCCGAACGCTCCCGCCGCGACGACGACACCGCCGCAGGGATATGTTGTCTCGTAGCTACCGCGGCGCGCCGCGACGCCGACAGCATGGTTTCCCTCTAGAACGATCTTCGTGATGTGAGTCTCTCCGGCAACCTCCAGGTTCGGTCGCCGCGTCGCTGGCTTCAGGTAGGCATCGTATGCGCTGAAGCGCCGACCCTTCTTCTGCGCCAGCTCGCTGAGCCATGCCCCGATATACGCACCGCCGTTGTAGCTGTCGCTGCGCGCGCCTAGCCCTGCCTCGCGAGCGGCGGCGACGAATGCGCGGGACAGCAGGCGCGCGTTGCGGTTTGGTGAAATGATCATGGGCCCGGCGCGGCCCCGTGCGTCTTGACCATCCGCGCCGCGCCAGTTCTCCTGGCGCAGAAAGACGGGGGCCACGTCGTTCCAGCCCCAACCAGTCGCCCCCGCCGCCACCCAGCCCTCGAAGTCCGCTGGGTGACACCACTGATGGATCTGAAAGTTGAGGTTGGCCGATCCCCCCAGCATCCGACCGCGCGGCGTGAAGATCCGACGACCTGCGGCGGCCGCTTGCGGCTCGCTCTCGAACGCCCAGTCGAGGTCCGTTCTGAACAGCTTCGGCACCGCCGCTGGGATACCCACGAAGCGGCTCCTCGGCTTCCCGCCCGCTTCGACCAGCAGAACTCGAAGCTTGCCCGATCGAGTCAGCCGCTCTGCGAGGACGCATCCGGCCGTACCTGCCCCAACGATAATCAGATCGTGCATGTCACCGCCGCGAGGTTGAGACCCAGGTCATCGACACGGTCTCCCTGCCCGCCCAACGCCCAGCATCAGCGGCGGCGCGCAGCGCCGTCCGCTGCAACCGGTTGTTAGACCGCTCAACGTCATGTACTCCCTACGAGTATCTCTTCTGAGCTTGACGGCCGAAGGTCGTCCGTCCTGCCGGCAAAGTAGCGCTGGGTGAGATCGGCTGACGACACGTGCCGTGCCTCCTTGAAGCCAGATTCGCGGGCCAGTGCCACGATTTCTGGTCCTGTAAAGAAGCTGATCCACGGTGTCCCGCTCGCTCGCGCACCTTTCTCGGTCGCCTGCCGCAGTGGGAGTTCCTCCGGATCGACGCTCTCCAGTGGCACGGCGAACGTCATGCCGAGCTTGGAGCCGCGGGCGAGCCCAGCGATAAGGCGCATTGTGGCCGTGATCGCGGTCCTGGTGAGATACATCGACACGCCGGCGGAGGCCACGACCGCTGGCTGACCGACATCGAATCCTGCGGCTACCAGTCTCTCCCACCATGCTTGGCCCGCCTCAAAGTCGACCGGGACGAGCCGCAGCCACTCAGGTATGCCGAAGCCAAGCTCAATCAGACGCTGACGCTTCCAAGCTTGGGGACCGGGCTGGTCGATCTCGAACACCCGCAGACGAGAGGCGATCTCCGGCCTGCGCTGAGCGAAGGTGTCTAGGCCGGCTCCGAGGATGACGTACTGGCTGACGCCGTGGTGAACCTGTTCGACGAGCACATCCTCAATAAAGCGAGCACGAGCAACGATGGATGCCCGCGCTCGGCTTGTGCTGCGTGGGTCCATATCCGGGCGGCGGCGCCATCCGTCGTCCGGGGCTGCAAGCTTGAGGCCAATCTCGTCTTCGAACACGTGAGGCGGTGAATCGACTTCCACGTGTAGGGCACGCCACAAGGCGGTCCTCACCGCCGTGTCGTCTGGCGCCGCCACTTGCTCATCACGCACGACGTTCTCTCCCGCATGGTCTTGCGGTCTAACGATCCGGTCCAGCGGCGGCGCCCAGCGCCGTCCGCTGCATTTAGCCAGCAAAGACGGAATATACCTAGCGTGCACGCACATATCGGCAGACCAGCGCGCCCGTGCTTGCTTTAGTAGTCGATGCCAGTTCGAATGCCATTGCTTTCCCGTCTGTGGGAAAGATTGTCTTACCACCGCCGAGGATCATTGGCCCGATCGTCAGCAATAACTCATCGACAAGGTCAGCAGCGAGCAACGACCGAACCATCGTCGCGCTGCCATAAATGTAGATGTAGCCCCCCGGCTGCGCCCGTAGGTCGGACACTTTTTGCAAGAAGTCATCGCCGCGGATAATCGTCGTAGGATGCCACGTGATGTCTTTCTCGCTGAGCGTGTTGGAAACCACGTACTTCCGCACCTTGTTGATCCAGTCTGAGAACGGATCTCCCGAGCGGCTTGGCCAAGCGCCGGCGGACGCTTGATAGGTGCGACGTCCTTGCAAGAGCGCGTCACTCTGCTTGGCGAGGTCGTCAAATGTGCCGCCGATCACTTCGGGGTCAAAGTACTTCAAAAACCATCCGCCATGGGCAAAGCCACCGTCGGTGTCTTCTGCTGCCCCGCCTGGGGCCTGAACAACGCCATCGAGACTCATGAATTCAGTGATAAGTGTCTTCATGGGTTCACCTGTTCATGCGACCGTGGTATCTGTGCTGGCTAACGTTCGAGCCCGTTGCGGGCGTCGCCTGCAGCGAGGGGTTAGGCGGCTCCGGCGGCATCTTTTCCGGGGACTTCATAGCGCAACTCCGCGAAGCCCGAGCTGATTTGTCGAACCGAAACCAGGCGAAGAGGCGGGCCTGTTACACGCC
>DATLZL010000305.1:0-2043 GCA_035574035.1 Binatia bacterium
GCACCTGCACGGCTGGGACTACTTCAAGCAGCTCGCCGGCAACCGGCCCATGCTCGTGCAGTCCGCGGTGGACCCGGCCGGCGTCGTCGCCTCCGGGGAGCGCCCGGTGGCCGTCAACGGCGGCGACTACACGTTCTACCAGTCGAAGAAGAAGGGCAACCCGGTGGAGATCGTGTACCCGAAGGAGGGCGTCCCGCTGGTGGTGTCGCCCACCGCGATCACGGCGTTCGCGCCGCATCCCACCGCGGCCCGGCTCTTCACGGACTTCATGTTCAGCCGCGAGCTGCAGCAGGTGCTGGCCGACAGCGAGGGCCTGTACACCGGTCACCCGGAGGTCACGTACCCGGCCGACAAGCCGCGGCTGAGCGACCTCAAGCTCCTCACCGTGGATCCGGACGAGCTCGAGAGCCGGAGCGAGGAGATCAAGAAGCGCTTCGTGGAGTTCTTCGGAGCCTGACGATGCCCGGCGGCCGGACCGCCCGCCTGACCGGCGTGTGTTGTTAGCAAGTGAAGTGTCCGCTGGGTTTTGACACATGATCTGTCCGCCCTCACCCCCCCGCACCGACCGGGAGCCGTGGGCCGAGGCGCCGGGGGCGGACGGGCGGTCGGGGCCGGTGGCGTCGCCGCAGGGGCGGCCCGTCGGCCGCGACGGACCGGAAGCGAGCGGGCCCCTGCTCGAGGCGGCGGGGGGCGGTCGCCCCGTGGGGGGTATACCGCCCGAGACAGTGCGGCCCGCGCCACACGGTGTAGCGGCCGTCCAGATGACGGCGGACGACGACGCGCAGGCCCGCACAGGTGGGGCGGCCGGGCTGCTTGGCGAGCTGCAGTTGGACGCCGTCGAAGCTGACGATGTTGTCCTGGCTCACGACCCGCGCCTCCTGCTCGCACAGGAACTGGTCGAGATCGACGTCGCCGAGCGGGACGAAGGCCGAGGTGGGATCGGCCGGGGGCCGCGTGAAGGTGGCGTTGTAGTCGGGGATGAAGTGGTTCCGGAGATAGGCATTGGCGGCGGCGACGGTCGTGATGCCCGCTCGGCGGAGCTCGTTGACGAGGCGGTCTTGCAGCGTGCGGTTCAGTCGCTCGCCTCGCCCGCGGGCTTGCGGGGAGTAGGCCCCGATGTGCTCGATGCCCAGGCGTGCCAGCGCCTGGCCGACGTGGGTGAGGTGCTCGCGATCGACCGGCCCGCCCGCTTTCGGCGTATGGAAGGCCCAGCCGGCCCGATCGGTGTAGAGGGCGGCCGGCAGGCCGTGGGCCTGCACGACCTCGCGCAGCGCGGTCAGGACCGCCCGGGTGGTCTCGGCGGGCCACAGTTGGGCGTAGAGCAGGCGCTTGGTGGCATCGTCGAGGACGGCGAGGAGGACCTGGCGCTGGTCCGGGCAGAGCGCCAGCCAGGCATGGGCGCTGCCGTCGAGGTGCAGGAGCTCGCCGAAGCGGGGCCGCGGCTCGCGGCGGCGGCGGTGGCGGCCCCGGGCCCGGCGCTTGGGCACAAGCCCCGCCTCCTGGAGGGCGAGCCTGACGAAGCTGTAGGAGAGCGTCACCGCGTGGTCGCGGCGGGCCAGGTGATGAAAGTGCCGGACATTGAACCCCTGGTAGTGGTCGCGATACAGGCGCAGGATGCGCCGGACCTCGGCCGCCGGGGCCTGGCGCCGCGAGGGCTGCCGGCGGCGATCATAGAGGGCGACCGATCCGCCCGTGTAGGGAGCACATGATCTGTCCGCTCCCGAGAGCACGTGAAGTGTCCGCTTTGCGGGCGGCACGCGGTACAGACCTCGGTCACCGAGGAGGTGCCGATGGTCGAAATCGCCCCCGCCGCCGTGGAGCGGGCCATGAAGCTGCAGGAGGTCATCGTCCGGGCGTTGAGTGGAGCGCTCACCTGGTTGCAAGCGGCCGACATCCTGGGGCTGCACCCGCGGACCATACGACGCTGGCGGGCGCGGTTTGAGCGCGGCGGATCGGTCGCCCTCTATGATCGCCGCCGGCAGCCCTCGCGGCGCCAGGCCCCGGCGGCCGAGGTCCGGCGCATCCTGCGCCTGTATCGCGACC
>DATLZL010000306.1:0-2650 GCA_035574035.1 Binatia bacterium
GGACCCCACATGCTCGTCCGCTTCGACGAGGGCTCAGGCGAGGCCCCGCCGGTGCGCCGGCAGCGCGAGCTGGCGGCGCGACTGCGCCGGCTCTTCGCCGAGCACCACGCGGTCGTCGTCTCGGACTACGGGTACGGGCTCTGCACGGCCCCTGTCATCGGTGCGCTGGCCGCCGCCCAGGCCCGGGCGCCGCGGGTGGTGGTGGCCGATTCCAAGACGCTGCTCGCCTACCGCGGCGTCGGCCTCACCGCCGTCAAGCCCAACGGCGACGAGGCACTGGCGCTGGTCGGCGCCGCACGCGGCGCGGCCGCCGGTTCCCTGCGCCTCGACCTGATCGCGCGCGAGGGCGGACGGCTGCTGGACCTGACCGGGGCCCGGATCGCCGCCGTCACCCTGGACGCCGACGGCGCCCTCTTTTTCGAGCGGGGCCGGCCTCCCTACCGCACCTACGCGGAACCCGCCGACCACGGGCGGGCGGTGGGGGCCGGCGACACCTTCGGCGCCGCCCTGGCCCTGGCCCTGGCGGCCGGCGGCGACGTCCCGGCGGCGGCCGAGGTGGCCTCGGCCGCGGCGGCGGTGGTCGTCGGCAAGCAGGGCACGGCCGTCTGCTCGGCGGCCGAGTTGCGGGCGCGGCTGGCGCTCGGCGACAAGTTCTGCCCGGACACCGCCACGCTGCTGGCGCGGCTGGCCGCCCACCGCGAGCACGGGCGCCGGATCGTGTTCACCAACGGCTGCTTCGACATCCTGCACCGGGGCCACGTCACGTGCCTGAACGCGGCCAAGGCCCTGGGCGACGTGCTGGTGGTGGCGCTCAACACCGACGCCGGTGTCCGCCGCCGGAAGGGGCCGGGGCGCCCGATCAACCCGCTCGAGGACCGGGCGCAGGTCCTGGCCGCCCTGTCGTCGGTGGACCACATCGTGGCCTTCGACGACGACACCCCGGCCGCCCTGCTCCGGCAGGTGCGCCCGGACGTGCTCGTCAAGGGCGGCGACTACACGCGCGACCGCTTGCCGGAGGCGGCGGTGGTGGAGGCGCTGGGCGGGCAGGTCGTGATTCTGCCCTGGGTCGAAGACCGCTCGACGAGCGGCGTGATCGAGCGCATCCGCAGCACGGTCCGGCCGGGCTCGCCATGATCGGCGGGCAGGCGGCCCACCGGGCCGGGCGCTGGTCGGCCGCCCGGCGGCTGCTGGCGGTGCGCCTGGACGCCATGGGCGACCTGCTGATGACGACGCCCGCGCTGCGCGCGCTCAAGGCGGCGCGGCCCGACCGCCACCTGACCGTGCTCACCTCGAGCGCCGGCCGCGGAATCGCCGCGCTGGTCCCCGAGGTGGACGCCGTGATCGCCTACGACGCGCCGTGGATGAAGGCCACGCCGCGGCGGCGGTCGGCCGGCGGCGAGTACGCCCTGGCCCGCCGGCTGGCCGCCGGTCGGTTCGAGGCCGCCGTGATCTTCACCGTCTACAGCCAGAGCCCGCTGCCGGCGGCCCTGCTCTGCTGGCTGGCCGGTGTCCCGCTCCGCCTGGCCCACTGCCGCGAGAACCCCTACCAGCTGCTCACCGACTGGGTGCCCGACCCGGAACCGGCGCGGGTGGTCCGGCACGAGGTCCGCCGCCAGCTCGACCTGGTCGGCGCGGTCGGGGCCACGACACGAAACGAGCGCCTGTCGCTGCAGGTGCCGGCCGCCGCCCGGGCGCGCGTGCGGGCCCGGCTCGAGCGGCTCGGCGTGGGCCGGGAGCCGTGGGTCCTCCTCCACCCTGGGGCCACCGCGCCCTCGCGGCGGTATCCGGGGGAGTCGTTCGCCGAGGTCGTCCGCGGCCTGCGCGCCGCGGGCGTGCCGGTCGTGCTCGCCGGCGGCTCCCGCCTGGACGACCTCGAGCTGCTCACCCGGATGGAGCAGGCCGTGGGGGCGGGCGCGATCGGCTGCTCGGTGGGGCGCAACATCTTCATGCACCCCGACCCGGAGGCGATCACCCGGGCGCTCTCGCGGGTGATCCGGGAGCGGTGGACGGCCGAGGAGGCCCACCGGGCGCTCCTCGAGGAGCTGGAGGGCCGCCGGTGAAGGCGGCGCGGATGCACGACGTCGGGGTGGTGGAGGTCGAGGACGTCCCCGAGCCGCCGCTCGACCCCCGCGGAGCCCTCCTCCGCGTCGAGGCGTGCGGGATCTGTGGGACCGACGCCCGGACGTTCTTCAACGGCGACCCCCGCGCGCCGGCCCCCTGGGTGCTCGGCCACGAGCCGGTGGGGATCCTCGCGGCGGTGGGCCCGGAGGCGGACCTCCCGCCGGGCGTGGAGCCGGGCGGACGGGTGTTCCTCGGCTCCATCCTCACCTGCGGGGTCTGCCGGTGGTGCCTGGACGGCTTCCAGAACCTCTGCGAGCGCCACGAGCTGTACGGCTACGACCCGCACCCGGGCGCGTTCGCCGAGATGGCCCCGGTGCCCCCCATCGCGGTGAAGAACCTGATCCCGCTCCCGGACGACCTGCCCTCGGTGCTGGCCACGGTGGCCGACCCCTTCGCCTGCGCCCTGAACGGGGCGGAGGTCCTCGACGTCGGCTACGGCCACACCGTGGCGATCTTCGGGGCCGGGCCTATCGGGTGCTGGGCGGTGATGCTCGCCCGCGACGCCGGGGCCGGGCGGGTCTACCTCACC
>DATLZL010000307.1:0-3072 GCA_035574035.1 Binatia bacterium
GGCGGCGAGCGCCGCCAGGGCGACGGCGGCGCACGCGACCGCGGCGGCGACCACCGCCGGCCCCCATCCGCCCGTCAGCCCGCGGAAGATCACCGGCGCGCCGTCGCGGGCCAGAACCAGCACGAGGGCGGCCACCGGCGCCAGGATCACCCCGGACACCAGCGCCCGACGGCGGAAGTCCTCCTGCAGGGATCGGTCGTCCTCGGTGTCGACCGTGAGGTAGACCGCCGCCAGGAAGGCGAACAGGACCTGGGCGAACACCCCGCAGCCCACCGCGAACGGGCTGGTCCAGCCGGCGAGGAACCCGGTGATCACCTGCCCGCCCACGACGCGGATCTCCCCGGTAGCCAGCCCGCCCAGGCTCAGGCCGAGAAAGAGCGGCGTGAGCGTGCTGGCGGCTCCGAAGAGGGTGCTCCAGCGCCGGTGCGTGGCGTCGTCCCGGCGGTCGTACTTGCGGAAGGCGAAGGCCGAGCCGCGCAGGACGATGCCCAGCAGGGCCAGCGTGAGCGGGATGTGCAGCGCGGTCATGATGGCGGCGAAGGCGCGGGGAAAGGCCGTGAAGAGGACCGTCACGACCAGCACCAGCCAGACGTGGTTCGCCTCCCAGATCGGCGCGATGGCTTCCTCGATCGCCTCCCGCTGGCGGCGGGCGCGCGGTCCGGTGGCCAAGAGGTCCCACATGCCGCCGCCGAAGTCGGCGCCGCCCGAGAGCGCGTACAGCACCAGGGCGGCGAGCAGCACGACGGCCAGGACGTGCTCAGGCGTCATCGGCGACCGGGGAGCCGGCGGGGCGGCGCCTCGGGTCGGTGGCGAGGAACTCCCGGCGCAGGAGGGCGATGACGACGGCGGCCAGGAGCAGGTAGACGGCGGTGAACACGGCGAAGGGCACGACCAGCCCCGGCATCGGCGTCACCGCGTCCGCCGTGCGCATCACCCGGTAGATGATCCACGGCTGCCGGCCCATCTCGGTCACCACCCAGCCGGCCTCCACGGCGATGAAGCCGGCCGGGGCGGCCGCCACGGCCGCCCGGAGGAGGTTCGGCGAGTCCGGGACGCCGCGCCGCCGCCACGCCGACCAGGCGGCCCAGGCGGACAGGGCCAGCAGCCCCAGCCCGAGGAGCACCATGACGTCGAAGGCCAGGTGGACGGCCTGGACGTTGGGCCAGGTGTCGCGAGGGAAGGCGTCGAGACCGACCACGGTGGCCCGAGGATCGTGGTGGGCCAGCAGGCTCAGCCCGAAGGGGATCTCGATGGCCCCGCGCAGCGTCATCCGCTCGTCGTCGGCCAGCCCCCCCAGCGACAGCGGAGCCCCGGCCTGGGTGCGGTAGAGGCCCTCCATGGCCGCGAACTTCTCCGGCTGGCGCTCGGCCACCACGCGGGCGATCCAATCGCCGCTGGCCACCTGCAGCGGCGTGGCCAGCACGGCCAGGCCGAGGGCGATGGCGAAGGCCCGGCGATGGAACGGGTCGCGCCGGTCGCGCAGCAGGAACCAGGCGTGCACGCCCGCCACCCCGAACCCGGTGGCGACGTAGGCGGCCAGCAGCATGTGCACGACCTGCGCCGGCGCGGCCGGGTTCAGCATCGCCGCGACGGGGTCGATGTTGACGACGCGGCCGTCGACGATCTCGAACCCGGTCGGCGCGTTCATCCAGGCGTTGGCGGTGACCACGAAGATCGCCGAGGCGGCCCCGCTCACCGCCACTAGGACGGCGGAGAGCCAGTGCGCCAGCGGAGGCACGCGGCTCCAGCCGTAGAGGTGGATGCCGAGGAAGATGGCCTCGGTGAAGAAGGCGAAGCCCTCCAGCGAGAACGGCAAGCCGATGATCCCGCCGGCGTGCTCCATGAACCCCGGCCACAGCAGGCCCAGCTCGAACGACAGCACAGTGCCCGACACCGCGCCCACCGCGAAGAGGATCGCCGTCCCCCGCGCCCAGCGCTGGGTGAGGTCGCGGTAGACCGGTTGGCCGGTGCGCAGCCAGAGCGCCTCGGCGACGACCATGAGCACCGGCAGGCCGATGCCGATGATCGCGAAGACGATGTGGAAGGCGAGCGACAGCCCCATCTGGGCGCGAGCGAACGCCAGGTCCATGGCGCCTCCCCCGGCGATTGTACGGGTACTATCGAGGCGTGGAGTCGCAAAGCCGCCCGCCCGCCGCCTCCTACGACGCCTTCCTGCTGGTCTCGTTCGGGGGGCCGGAGAAGCCGGACGACGTGCTGCCCTTCCTCGAGGACGTCACCCGGGGCCGCGACGTCCCCCGGGCGCGCCTGCTGGAGGTGGCCGAGCACTATGCCCGGCTGGGCGGCGCCAGTCCGATCAACGAACAGAACCGCCGGCTGCTGGCCGCGATCCGGGCCGAGCTCGAGGCCCAGGGGCCGCCGCTGCCGGTCTACTGGGGCAACCGGCACTGGCATCCCCGCCTGGAGGAGACCGTGCGCCGGATGGCCGAGGACGGCGTGCGCCGCGCGCTCGCCTTCGTGACCGCCGGCTTCGGCTCCTACGCCTCCTGCCGGCGCTACCAGGAGGCGATCGAGCAGGCAGTCGCCGCCGCCGGCCCCGACGCGCCGCGCATCGAGCGGCTGCGCCTGTTCTACAACCACCCGGCGTTCATCGAGGCGGTGGCCGACCACACCCGCCGCGCGCTGGCGCGCGTGCCGTCCGACCGGCGGTCGGGCGCGGCGCTCGTGTTCACGGCCCACAGCGTGCCGCAGTGGATGGCCGAGTCGAGCGATTACGAGGCCCAGCTGCGGGAGGCGGCGACGCTCGTCGTCGAGGAGCTGGGCGAGGCGCGCCGGTGGGAGCTCGCGTACCAGAGCCGGAGCGGGGATCCGAGGATAGCCTGGCTCGAGCCGGACGTCGGCACGTCCCTGGACCGGATCCGCCGGGACGGAGTCACCGACGTCGTCGTCATTCCCATCGGCTTCGTGTCGGACCACGTGGAGGTCCTGTACGACCTGGACATCGAGGCCGCGGACCGGGCGCGGGCGCTGGGGCTGTGCTACGTGCGCGCCGAGACGCCGGGCACTCACCCGGCGTTCGCGCGGATGGTGGGAGAGCTGGTCCGCGAGCGGACG
>DATLZL010000308.1:0-7319 GCA_035574035.1 Binatia bacterium
CGGGGTGAGCCGCACCCCCTCCTCGGCCGTGGACGAGCGCATGTTGGTGAGGCGCTTCTCCTTGGTGATGTTGACGTCGAGGTCGCTGTCGCGGCTGTTCTCGCCGACGATCATGCCCTCGTAGACCTCGGTGCCCGGGCCGACGAACATGGTTCCCCGCGCCTGCAGGTGGTCGATGGCGTAGGCGGTGGCCCGGCCGGGCCGGTCGGCCACCAGAGCCCCGGTCTGGCGGTGGGCGATGTCGCCCTGCCAGTCGTCCCAGCCGTCGAACAGGTGGTTGAGCAGGCCGGTGCCGCGGGTGTCGGTCAGGAACTCCGAGCGGTAGCCGATGAGCCCGCGGGCCGGGATCCGGTACTCCAGGCGCACGCGGCCGGTGCCGTGGTTCACCATCTTGACCATCGTGCCCCGCCGGGGGCCGATCTTCTGGGTCACGGCCCCGATGTACTCCTCGGGGATGTCGATCACCAGGTGCTCCATCGGCTCGAGCGTCCGGCCCCCTTCCTGGCGGGTGATGATCGTCGGCTTGCCGACCTCGAGCTCGTAGCCCTCGCGCCGCATCATCTCGATGAGGACGGCCAGCTGGAGCTCGCCGCGGCCGGAGACGCGGAAGGTATCGGGCGAGTCGGTCTCCTCCACCCGGATGCCGACGTTGACCCGCCGCTCGCGCAGCAGGCGCTCCCGCAGCTGGGTCGAGGTCACGAACCGGCCTTCCCGCCCGGCGAAGGGCGAGGAGTTGGCCGAGAACAGCATCGCCACCGTCGGCTCGTCGATCCGGATCGGCGGCAGGGCCGCCGGGTTCTCGGCGTCGGCCACCGTCTCGCCGATCTCGACGGCGTCGATCCCGGCCATGGCCACCAGGTCGCCCGGCCCCGCCTCGGCGACCTCCACCCGCCGCAGCCCCTCGTAACCGTAGAGCACGGTGATCTTCGCGGGCTCCACCGACCCGTCGCGGTGGACCACCGCCACGCGCTCGCCGGCCCGGGCCCGGCCGTTGACGATCCGGCCGATGACCAGCCGGCCCACGTAGTCGTCCCAGTCCAGCATCGCCACCCGGAACTGCAGGCCCCGACCCGGGTCGAAACGCGGGGGCGGCACCGTGGCCAGGATGGTCTCGAACAGCGGCCCGAGCGTGCGGCCGGGCTCGTCCAGGCGCCGGGTGGCCGTCCCGGCCCGGGCGTTGGTGTAGAGGACGGGGAACTCGAGCTGGTCCTCGGTGGCGTCCAGGTCGATGAAGAGGTCGTAGACCTCGTCCAGCACCTGGGCCGGCCGGGCGTCGGCGCGGTCGATCTTGTTGATGACGACGATCGGCGGCAGCCCGGCCTCCAACGCCTTGCGGAGGACGAAGCGCGTCTGGGGCAGGGGCCCCTCGGCGGCGTCCACCAGCAGGAGCACGCCGTCCACCAGGGTCAGCGTGCGCTCCACCTCGGAGCCGAAGTCGGCGTGGCCCGGCGTGTCCACGATGTTGATCCGCACGCCCTGGTAGGTGACGGCCGTGTTCTTGGCCAGGATGGTGATGCCCTTCTCGCGCTCGAGGTCGATCGAGTCCAAAATCCGCTCGGGGACGTCCTGGTTGTCGCGGAAGAGCCCCGACTGCCAGAGCATGGCGTCGACCAGCGTGGTCTTGCCGTGGTCGACGTGGGCGATGATCGCCACGTTGCGGAGGTCGTCGCGGGTCGGCATCCGCGTCATCGTAACACGCTATAATCCGGCCCATTCCAGCCGGGAGGGATCGCCGATGCTCGAGATGCTGGCCGTCGCCGCCGCCGGGCTCGCGTTCGTCGCCGCCGAGGTCTCGGCCCAGCCGCCGGCGCCCGCCGTGGTGGTGACGGTCGAGAACCGCGGCGAGTTCGCGCTGGAGCTCTGGCCCCAGGACGCGCCCAACCACGTGAAGAACTTCCTGGACCTCGCCCGGAAAGGGTTCTACGACGGCCAGCGCGTGCACCGGGTGGAGCCGGGCTTCGTCGTCCAGTTCGGCGACCCGCAGACCAGGACGCTGCCGCTCAGCGACCCGCGGATCGGCACCGGCGGCCCCGGCTACACCATCAAGGCCGAGTTCAACCGGCGGCCCTTCGAGCGCGGCGTGCTGGGCATGGCCCGCACCCAGGACCCGGACTCGGCCGGCAGCCAGGTCTACATCATGCTGGGGCCCGCGCCGCACCTGAACGGCAAGTACACCGCCTTCGGTCGCGTGACGAGGGGCATGGACGTGGTGGACCGGATCACGGTCGGCGACCGCATCGCGCGGGTGCGGGTGGTCGAGAAGTGAGCTGGTCGCTCCTCATCCGGGGCGGGACCGTCGTCGACGGCACCGGCGCCCCCCGGCAGGCCGCCGACGTCGCGCTCGAGGGCGACCGCATCGCCGCGGTCGGTCCCGGGCTGCGCGGCGAGGCGGCCCGCATCATCGACGCCGCCGGCCTGGTAGTGGCGCCGGGGTTCATCGACGCCCACTCCCACTCCGACCTCTTCTACCTGGAGTGCCCGGCCGCCGAGTCGAAGATCCGCCAGGGGTGCACCACCGAGGTGGTCGGCATGTGCTCGTTCTCGCCGGCGCCCGTGCACCCCGACCGGCGCGAGCTCGTCCGGACGTGGGCCGGCGGCATCGGCGCCCGGGTGGAGGCGCGCTGGGAGGGCTTCGCCCAGTATCTCGACGTGCTGCGGGCGGCCCGGCCGTCGATCAACGTCGCCCACTTCGTCGGCCACGGCGCCCTGCGGCTGGCGACGATCGGGGCCGAGGCCCGGCCGGCCGGGCCCGACGACCTGCGCGCGATGGAGCGCCTGCTCCAGGAGGCGCTGGACGCCGGCGCCTTCGGCTTCTCCACCGGCCTCGTCTACCCGCCCAGCGCCTACGCGACGACCGAGGAGCTGATCGCGCTGGCCCGGAGCATGGCCGGCCGCCGCGGCCTCTACTTCTCGCACATCCGGGGCGAGTCCGGGACACTGGAGGCGGCCGTCGCCGAGGCCATCCGGATCGGCGAGGAGGCGGGCGTGGGCGTGCAGGTCGCCCACGTCAAGGCCGCCGGGCGCGAGCACTGGCCCAGGCTCGACCGGGCGCTGGCGGCGATCGACGCCGCCCGGGCCCGCGGCGTGGACGTCACCGGCGACGCCTACCCCTACCACGCCGGCTCCACCAAGATGGACAACCTGCTGCCGGCCTGGGTCCACGACGGCGGCACCGCGCGCCTGCTGGAGCGGCTGGGCGACCGCGAGGTGCGGCGTCGCATCGTGGCCGAGTGCCTGGTGGACGGCGAGCGCTGGCGGACGCTCTCGATGGGCGCGGTCGGCTTCGACGAGATCCAGATCGCCACCTGCCGGCAGCGGGACCTGGAGGGCCTGACGCTCGCCGCGCTCGCCCGCCGGACCGGCGTGCCGCCGGCCGAGGCGATGATGGACCTGCTCCTCGCCGAGCGGGCGACCGTGTCGATGGTCGTCTTCTCGCAGAGCCCGGACAACGTGGCCCGGGCGCTGGCCCACCCCGCCGTCATGGTGGGCTCCGACTCGCTCGGCCTCACCGCCGGCCCCGGCCCGCACCCGGGCAAGCCCCACCCCCGGATGTACGGCACCTTCCCGCGCGTGCTCGGCGAGTTCGCCCGCGAGCGCAAGCTCTTCTCGCTGGAGACCGCGGTGTACAAGATGACCGGCATGCCGGCGGCGCGGCTCGGGCTCCGGGACCGCGGCCTCCTGCGCCCGGGCTTCGCCGCCGACCTGGCCCTGTTCGACCCGGCCACCGTGCGCGACGAGGCGACGTTCGCCGACCCCCACCGGCACCCGACGGGGATCCCGTACGTGATCGTCAACGGCGCGGTGGTGGTGGACGGGGACCGGTTCACCGCCGCCGGCACCGGCCGGGTGCTGACGCCCCGGTAGCCGCGCGCGGCCGCGCGAAATCTCTGCCGGGCCGCCCCGGCCCCGCTCGATGATGGGCCGGGCATGAAGCGCTTCTGGATGACGGCGGCCCGCGCGGTCGTCGCCGCGCTTCCCCGGCCGGCCTTCGAGCTCGTGCGCCGGGCCGAGCTCGCCTGCCAGCTCCTGCAGGGCAAGGGCCTCACCACGACCATCGCCGACCAGGTGCGGGCGGTCGTTCCGCTGCTCCCGCCGGCCGGCGCCGTCGTCTTCGACGTGGGGGCTCACCGCGGCGCCTGGGGGCGGACCCTGCTGGAACTCGCCGGAGACCGCGTCGGGTGGCTCGTCGCCTTCGAGCCCGCCGGCGGGCTCGGACCCGGGCGCGAGGGGGTGCCGCGCACGCGCTGGATCCGGGCCGCGGTCGGCGACCGGGAGGGCACCGCGGTGCTGCACCACATGTCGGCGGGAGGCTCGCTGGCCTCCCTCCACCGGCGCCGGCTCGACCACCTCGGGCTCCCGGGGTCGGTGGCGGCGGCCGAGGCCGTGCCGGTCACGACCCTCGACGCCTTCGCGGCCCGGGAGGGACTGACGCGCGTCGACCTGGTGAAGATCGACGTCGAAGGGCACGAGCTGGCGGTGCTGCGCGGGGCCGAGGGGCTCCTGCGCGCCCGGGCGGTGGGAGCCGTCGCCTTCGAGTTCGGGGACGCCGCGCTGGACGCCGGGACGCGCTTTCGCGACCTCTGGGACCTCTTGACCGCCCACGGCTTTCACATCGGGCGGGTCATCCCGCCCGGGCGCCTGCTCCCGATCCGGCGCTATACGGCCGACCTCGAGACCTTCGCCGAGACCAACTACGTGGCCGTCCGCGGCGGGGCGGCGGGCCCGGCCGCCGGCTAGAGGGACACGACCTTGTCGGCGGCGGCGACCTTCTCGGCGAAGACTTTGGGCGTGACGAACTGGGCGTTCTTGCCCTTGAGGTGCTGGTCGGTGACCCCCCGGGCCACCGAGCAGCGCCCTCAGACGAAGATGGGCACGTCCTGGGCCACCACCTTGTCGATCATCTCCCGCAGCGGCGGCATCGCCACCGGCAGCACGGCGGCGGCGACTTCGTCGATCATCAGGTAGGCGGCCTCGCCGGCCAGGAAGATTTGCGGCTGGTGCCCGGCCTCCAGGGCGCCGAGCGCGAAGTTGAACGGAAAGCCGGCCCGCGTGGGATCGTCGCTGCCGGCGGTGCCGACGTAGAGAATGGTGGCCATGGCTCGCTCCTCCTCGAAGCGTCGTGCTCGGCGGAGTATACCCCCGCGGCCGCGGCTCAAGGTCTGGGTGGTCTTCGGCGACCGGGTGAAGTTCGGCGACGGCCGGGCCGACCTGCTGGAGCTGGTGGACCGCCTGGGCTCCTTCAACCAGGCGGTGGCCCGGTTCGGGATGTCCTACCGCGGGGCCTGGGGCTACTTCCGCGAGCTGGAGCGGGCCTCCGGCCTGCGCCTGCTCGAGCGGCACCCCGGGGCCGGCCCGCGCGGCGGCACGCGGCTGACCGACGAGGGCCGGGCGTTCCTGCGCCGGTACCGGCGCTTCCGGGCCGGGCTCGACGCCGTCGTCGCGCGCCACTTCGCCCGCTCCTTCGGCCGGCGCTGAGCCCGCGGCCGGCGCCGAGGCCGGACGGTGGCGACCGCCGCACCCCGGGCCTTGATTATGCTCGGCAAAGCATATATAAGGGAGGCGCATGCGCGCCTCGACCCCTCGCCTCCCGCTGCTCCTCGGACTGCTGCTGGTCCTCGCCGTCGCCGGCCGCGGAGAGGCCGCGCCGGCCGCGCGCGTCGTCATCCTGTCCACCACCACCAGCCTCCAGGACTCGGGCCTGCTGGACGTCCTGGTCCCGATGTTCGAGCGGCGCACCGGCTACACGGTGAAGCCGATCGCAGTGGGCACCGGCCAGGCTCTCGCCCTCGGCGCGCGCGGGGAGGCCGACGTGGTGCTGGCCCACGCCCCCGAGCAGGAGAAGCGGTACGTGACCGAGGGCCGGCTCTCCCGCCGGCGGCTCGTCATGGTGAACGACTTCGTCATCGTGGGCCCGGCCGCCGACCCGGCCGGGATCCGGGGGGAGCGCAGCGCCGTGGGCGCCTTCCGGAAGATCGCCGCCGCCGGGGCCCGCTTCGTCTCGCGCGGCGACCGCTCGGGCACGCACGCGCTGGAGCTTGCCCTCTGGCGCGAGGCGGGGGTGGAGCCGGGCCCGCCCTGGTACATCGAGTCCGGTCAGGGCATGGGCGCCACGCTGGGGATCGCCGAGGACCGTCAGGCCTACACGCTCACCGACCGCGCCACGCTCCTGGCCTTCGGCCGGCGGGTGCGGCTCCAGACGATGGTCGAGGGCGACCGGCGGCTGCTCAACCTCTACTCGGTGCTGGAAGTCCCGCCGGGCAACGGGCCGCGCGTCAACGCCGACGGCGGCCGGGCCTTCGCCGACTTCATGGTCTCGCCGGAGGCGCAGGGCGCGATCGCGACCTTCGGCGCCGACCGGTACGGCCGGCCGCTCTTCACGCCCGCCGCCGGCAAGGCGGACGAGGACTTCTAGGCCGTGGACCTGGTCGTAGAGGGGGTCCGCCGGGGACTCGGGCTGCTGCTCGGCGCCGACCCGGAGATCGTCGAGGTGCTGCTCTTCTCGCTGCAGGTTTCCGGCAGCGCCACGCTGCTTGCGCTGGCCCTGGGCGTCCCGGCCGGCGCCGCCCTGGCCCTGGCCCGCTTTCCCGGCCGCACGCTGCTCGTGAGTGCGGTCAACACCGGCATGGGCTTCCCGCCGGTCGTGGTGGGCCTGTTCGTCTCCTTGCTGCTCTGGCGCAGCGGGCCGCTGGGGGCCCTGGAGATGCTCTACACGCCGGCGGCCATCGTGCTGGCCCAGGCGGTGATCGCCACCCCGATCGTGACCGGCATCACGCTGGCCGCGGTGCAGACCGTGCCGGGGATGTTCCGCCTGCAGCTCCTGGGGCTCGGCGCCTCCCGCGTGCAGGCCGCGCTCTGGGTGCTGCGCGAGGCACGGCTGCCGATGCTGGCGGCGGTCATGGCAGGCTTCGGCGCCGTCATCTCCGAGATCGGCGCCTCGCTCATGGTCGGCGGCAACATCAAGGGCCAGACGCGCACGCTGACGACGGCGATGGTGCTGGAGACCAGCCAGGGCAACTTCGAGGCGGCCATCGCGCTGGCGCTCCTGCTGCTGGCCCTCATGTTCCTGGTCAACTGGGCGCTGACCGCGCTGCAGCAACGGCACGCGTGAACGCCGCCGGCGCCGGCAGGGGATCCGGGCCGGTCCGGGAGCGAGGGCGGCGCGTATACTCTTTACGATCCGATGAGGCGTCCCACCATTCCCACCGCGGGCGCCCGTCGCGCCTCGTCCGCGACGGCGGGTCGGCGTCCGCTCACCTGCCGGGCGGCGGCCGCTTCCCGAGTCGCGCCCTCTCGACCACCCGCCGCCGCGCTCGAGCCGG